>JASKKX010000020.1 GCA_030153935.1 Verrucomicrobiota bacterium
AATGAAGTATTTTCCCCGCAGCCGTCGGAAGCGGCCCGTTTCATCGCGGCCAATCGCAGGTGGTGCGCAGGTAAAGGAAGGCAGATAAACGCTGTGTTTTTTCGCCCCGTGGAAGCCAGATGCCGGAGAAGCTGCCTGGCGGCACAGAAAAAGGCGGAACTCGAGGCCGAGACTCTCAGGCATCCGGGAATGTCGGGTTGCCGCAGGGCTTCTCCGCCGTATGCGGAGGAAATTCAGAATATCATTTTAAAAAGACATAACTCTGTTAATTATCCAATTCATTTGCAACAGGAGAGTTCTATGGCTGTGTCGAAAGAATCTTTTGGAAAAAACCGGTTCGGCGAAGCGGTTGATCTGTTCACACTGACGAACGAAAACGGGATCAATGTTCGCATCATGAACCATGGCGGGGTGATTGTTTCGCTGGAAACACCGGATAAAAACGGGAAGACAGCAGATATTGTCCTTGGTCACGATACGGCGGCTGAATATACACAGGCGACTCCCTATTTCGGAGCGGTTATCGGCCGTTATGCCAATCGGATAAAAGGTGCCAGATTCACGCTCGAGGGGAAAGAGTATACCCTGGCGAAAAACGACGGCCCGAATACCTTGCACGGAGGCTTGCGCGGTTTCGATAAAGTTGTCTGGAATCCCGAAATAGCGGCGGATCAAAATGCAATTCGTCTGACCTATGTCAGCGCCGACGGCGAGGAGGGTTTCCCCGGGGAAGTCACAGCCACCGTGACTTATACGCTGACGGAGGCCAACGAGCTGGAAATCGATTATACGGCGGAAAGCACACAGCCGACACCCTGCAACATTACGAATCACTCCTATTTTAATCTGGCCGGCCAGGATGCCGGAACGGTCGGTGGGCAGATAATGATGATCAATGCCGACACGTTCCTGCCTGCAGACGAGAGCTCCATTCCTTATGGGGAAGAAACCCCGGTGGAGGGAACGCCTTTCGATTTCCGTTCGCCGCACGCCATCGGCGAGCGGATTGATGACGATCACGAGCAGCTTCGTTTTGCAGGAGGCTACGACCACAACTTCTGCCTTAATAAAAACTCTGAAAACGAGCTGAGTTTTGCTGCGCGGGCGGAGGATCCGGTGAGCGGGCGGATACTGGAGACCTACACCACCGAGCCGGGCGTCCAGTTTTATTCGGGTAATCACCTGGATGGAACACTGAAGGGAAAGGGCGGAGGTCTGTGCCTCCGCCGAAGCGGTTTCTGTCTCGAAACGCAGCATTATCCGGATTCACCGAATCAGCCGCAGTTCCCGGACACGGTTCTGCGGCCCGGTTCGCCGTTTAAATCCCGGACGGTGTATAAATTTTCCGTTACGGAGTAGCCGGGTTCCGGTATTTTTCAAGTTCTGCGGCGACCCAGCGCGATTGTCTGGCGATGCCGAGCAGGATTTTTACGTCGTTGTCGGTCAGTTTGCCGCGGTTGAAAATGCGGCGCAGGCCGAGCATCATGTGGTCGAGCTTTTCTTTTTCGCAGAACCCGGTTTCGAGCATCATTCGGCTCCAGCTGTCAAAAAGGAGTTCGCGCATTCGACCGGTGGCCTCGGGAGAGCTTTCGCGCGGCGGTTTGTAGTCGCCGCTTCCCGCCAGCAGGAAGAGTTCGTAGCAGCAGATCATGACGGCGTGCGAGAGATTCAGCGAGGGGTAGCATTCGCTCGACGGGATATTGAGAAGATGGGTACAGATGGCGATCTCTTCGTTGAAGAGTCCTTTATCTTCCCGTCCGAAAACCAGGGCGGCTTTATGATGTGCGGCAGAGTCGAGCACGACCGGTGCAATTTCACGCGGCAGACAGGCGTGATCACGGTAAAATCCGGTGCGGGCACTGGTTCCGGCGACAACGGTGCAGTCGGCCGCCGCCTCTTCCAGGGTGCGGAAAAGTTTGATCCGGTCGAGCACCGGCCCGGCATGGCAGGCCAGTTTGCGGGCTTCTTCCCAGTCCGGATGCTCGTCCGGTACAACCAAAGCAAGGTCGGTGATGCCCATATTCATCATTGCACGGCAGACAGAACCGATATTCCCGGCGTATTTGGGTTCGACCAGTATAATACGAATGTTTTCAAGAAGATTCATGATGGACTTTCCGGTTTGGACAAACGTGCAATATCAAGTTATAATAAACCAAAAAGAGTGGGCGAATATGAAATATAAAAAGTATTTTTGCGGACTGATTGTCTGTTCCCTGCTGGCCGGCTGTATTTCCATGAGGCCTGCGACGGTCAGCCCGGACACCATTCAAAATCCGACTGTGGGCTTCAACGGATACGTTTTCCATATTCCGCCGGGATTTGAATCATCGGATGTGCTGATGAATTATCGTTCAGGAACCTCTGTAGAACAGATTGCGTCACGGATTTTCCACCAGGGGTGGAACGAAAGGACCCGGGTCTCCGAATGGAGTCATGAACAATTCAGCGAAGCGTTCTATTTTAAAGACAAGGAGGCAAAAAGCTGCTTTATTCTGACCGTTCAGGTTTTCGGGCTGAGTTATCCTGCTCCGCTGTTCAGCCAAATGCTGTCGGCTGAAAGACGCTATATCTATAATTTTATGGATCGTCAAACGTATGGTGAGCGCGATCTGCAAAACTTCCAGTCGGTACTTGTCGGCGGACGGCAGGCTGTTTATGCCGCCAGCACCGCATATGAAAAGAACGGGATCCTTTATCAGTCCGGCGGTTCCGACCGCAATCCGGTTGCTTATGCCACCTGTTTCCTGTTAGGCGACAGACGTGACGTTTATGCAATTATCGGCTGTGCCGATCCGAAGGATATGAATCTGCTGGAACGGAATATGCACCTCCTGATGGAGGGACTGTCTTTTCCATAAGCGGGGGGATCGACGCGGTTTGAAAAAAATTGAATTCATAATAAAACTGCTGAATACTCGCGCGCAATGGCTGAAGCTCCCACAACTGTGCCGCGTCCGCTTTGCGTCGATCTTGACGGCACGCTGGTGAAAACCGATACCTTTGCGCAGGCGCTGCTGCTGCTCATCCGCACGCGTCCTGCGGTGATTTTTTCCATTCCGCGCTGGGCGGCAGGGGGTCTGGCATCTTTCAAACGGCGCATTGCACAGGAAATACAGCTCGATCCCGCTGCGCTTCCTTTTCATCAGGGGCTGCTGACATTTTTGAAAAGTGAGCGCGGAAAAGGGCGCGAGCTGGTTTTGGTGACGGCATCCGACGCGTTGCCCGCCCGTGTGATCGCCGAACATCTCGGCCTCTTTTCGGATGTGATCGCCAGCGACGGCGCGGTCAACCTCAAAGCGGTCCGCAAACGTGATGCGCTTGTTGCCCGTTTCGGCGAAAAAGGATTCGATTATGCCGGAAACGCCACGGATGATCTCCCGGTCTGGGAGTCTGCTCAGGAAGTGATTTCCGTGAATCCCGATTCGGCAGTCCGGCGTGCATTCAACGGCGGTTCGGCGCGGATTTTTGAAGATCGTCAACCTCGCGTACGCGCCTGGATCCGGGCACTGCGGGTCCCTCAGTGGCTGAAGAACAGCTTGATTTTCCTGCCGATGCTGCTGGCACATCAGCTGACAGACCCCGAACTCTACCTGCAGGCGACGTTGGCCTTTTTTGCCTTCAGTTTTGCGGCGTCAGCTGTTTATGTGTTTAACGACCTTTTCGACTTGCATGCGGACCAGCATCATCCCCGCAAAAAAAACCGGCCGTTCGCGGCGGGGGACCTCAGTCTGCTTTCCGCAGCCGTTGCCGTCCCCCTGCTGGTGCTGGCGGCGTTCGGTCTGTCCCTTCTGCTGCCGACCCTTTTTTCCGCCGTCCTGTTCCTCTATCTGCTCATTACCACGCTTTATTCGTGGCGTCTTAAACAGATTGCGCTGCTTGACGTCATGACGCTTGCAGGACTTTATGCCGTCCGGATTCTGGCCGGTACCGCAGCCTACGGGATTGAAACCTCCACCTGGCTCATCGCGTTTTCCATTTTTCTCTTCTTCAGTCTCGCTCTGGTGAAGCGGTATGCCGAACTGCACGAGGCCTCGCAGATTCATCCCGAGGCGGTGCGTGTTCGGGGGCGCGGCTATCGGACAGTCGACCTGCCGCTGCTGGCCGGATTCGGTGCCGGCAGCGGCTGCGTTTCCGTGCTGGTGCTGGCGCTTTACATTAACAGCGAAAAGGTTATGCAGTTCTACAGCCGTCCCGCCATACTCTGGCTGCTCTGCCCGCTGCTTCTCTACTGGATCGCGCGCTTCTGGCTGCTCGCCGGTCGCGGAGAACTTTCGGATGACCCTCTCGACTTTTCCGCGCGCGATCCGCAAACCTGGCTCATCGGGGCGCTCAGCGCTGCAGTTTTACTTGCGGGGAGTGTTTTATGAAACCGGCTTTGATCATCATGGCGGCGGGAATCGGCAGCCGCTACGGCGGACTCAAACAGATTGATCCCGTCGGGCCGTCCGGCGAAATCGTCCTCGATTATTCAGTCTACGACGCCGTTCAGGCCGGCTTCGGCAACGTTGTCTTTGTCATTCGTCCCGATATCGAAGCCGTCTTTAAAGAGGTCATCGGCACAAAGCTCGACGGAAAGATCGGCGTCAAATACGCTTTCCAGACCTTGGAAAAACTTCCCGCCGGATTTTCTGTTCCGGACGGGCGCACCAAGCCGTGGGGCACCGGCCAGGCGGTTCTCATGGCGCGCCCGTTCATCAACGAGCCGTTTGCTGTCATCAATGCCGACGATTTTTATGGACGCGAATCGTTTCAGGTGCTCGCAAAGCGACTGGCTGCCATGGACGCGGACTGTGCCGACGGCTGTATGGTCGGTTTTTACATTAAAAACACTCTTTCACCGCACGGCGGCGTCGCACGCGGATACTGCGACGTGCGGAACGGAATGCTGGCGGGCATTGCCGAACGTTTCAACGTCGAACGTAAACCCGACGGGATCATTCGTTACGAGGAAAACGGGTGCCTCCGCGAAATGAACGATGACGACCTGGTCTCCATGAATACATGGGGGTTCACTCCGCGACTGTTCGATTTTCTGGAACGGGGATTTATTGAGTTTCTTGCACGGTCGGGCAGCGGACCTGAACGTGAATACCTGCTTCCGGAGCTGATCGACGGGATGATCCGAAACAACGAGACCCGCATCACGGTGCTGCCGACCGACGAAAGGTGGATGGGCGTCACCTACGCGGAAGACAAACCGGAGGTCGTGGCCGGCATTCGCAGGCTCGTTGATTGCGGAGTTTATCCTGAAAATCTATGGGCATAAGCCGGCCGGATTTCCGGGCGATCCCCCGCGGCTGAAGAGATCCCTCTGCGGAGCGTACGGATCAAAATTTATTTTTCGCCGATGAGCACTTCGGCAATGTTAAGTGCATGGTCTTTCATCCGGCGATAGCTGTTGAGCATATCGGTATAAACCAGGCTGTTGAGCGGAGAGGTGGCACTGCTGGCCAGCCGGTTGAGATGCTCTTTGCGGTATTTTTTCATGATACGGGTGATTTCATCCCCGTCACTGAAAGCCGTTACGGAAATCAGTTCGGCGTTGCCGGTCTGAACGGCTTTATTGATCCGTTCAACATAGGCGGAAACGCGCGTGTGAAGATCAATGATATCCCGACGGCCTTCTTCGGAAAAATCAATGCCGTTTTTGCGCATCTTCCGGATTCCCTTGATAATGTTGGTGATGTAATCGCTGAGCGATTCATATTCATCCGCCATGCGCAGCTGGCGCCGGGCCTCGTCCATGACGTTGTGCGGAACCTGTCCGCTGACCAGCTGGCTGAGGAAGACAACTATTTCTTTTTGTACATTGTCGAGAATTTCTTCCCGGTGAAATACTTTATGCTCAAGAGGTTCGTCGATTTCACGGGATGCCAGCACGATGCTGAGATTTTTAAGCATCAGTTCGGTACTTTCGGCCATGAACAGAATCTGTTTCCGGGACTGCACGATGCCGAGGGCCGGAGTATCCAGCATGCGGACATCCAGATAGGTGAGGTGCGGGACTTCTTCGCCGTCTTTGTCAGGAACCATTTTCGTGACCAGCTTGGCCAGCAGGCCGACGAACGGGAGAAATACCAGCGAGTTGGTTACGTTGAAGCCGGTGTGAACCATGGCAATGGCCGTCATGATCTGAGGATAAGAAATCTCCCCGTTGTCCAGCGTGACCATCATGTCGGGATTGCCGCCGACCAGTCGGGAAACAAGCGGAAAATAGAGGGGGATTGCGAGGAGCGTGATCCACGCCACGCCGATCAGATTGAAGACGATGTGAGCGTAAGCCGCCCGCCTGGCGTTGGTGGATGCTCCCAGAGAAGCGAGAAAAGCGGTGATTGTTGTTCCGATATTTTCCCCCAGAACCAAGGCGCCGGCTGTGTGAAAATTAATCATTCCGGTGCTGGCCAGCCCCATGGTGATCCCGAGTGTGGCCGACGAAGACTGGACGACCATGGTAAGTACACAGCCGACCAGGGCGCACTTGAGGACGCCGATGTAGGATGTTGCCTGGAATGCATGGAACCATTGCTGGAATTCAGGGATGGTTCGCAGCGGCTTGAAGCCGTTGCTCATCAGCTCCAGGCCGAAAAAAATCATACCGATTCCCACCAGGGCCAGACCGGTGTAGCGCAGCCTGTCATTTTTCGAGAACAGGAAGAGAAAGGCGGAGAGGCCCAGAAGCGGCAGGCCGTACTTGCCGATGTTGAGGGTCAGAATCCAGCCCGTGAGGGTTGTGCCGATGTTCGCACCGAAGATAATGCCGATCGCCTGCGTCAGCGTCATGACCGCACTGTTGACCAGGCCGACCACCATGACGGTGGTGATGGAACTGGATTGAACAATACAGGTGACTGTCAGGCCGACGAGCAGACCCATTACGCGGTTATCGGTTGCGACACTGATGATTTTACGCAGGCGGTCCCCGGAAACGGCCTGCAGACCTTCCGACATGTTTTTCATACCGAGCAAAAAAATACCCAGTCCGCCCAGCACTTCAAAAATAATGGAAAACATCAAATGTGCGCCCACTTCGCGGTCTCCTGTTGCGTTTCTGTATGCAAAACGGGGAGGCTGAAGAAACAGAAACCATTTCAGACAAATCTCTAATAAATTTGGAACCTTTACCTAACAAAATACTAATAGTTACACAATATATTGCGCGCAGATTTTTAATGAACCGCAAACAGTCGCAGGCACGGATCGATGTGAAACCGGTCGTGCGGGAAAAGAAAAACCTGATGACTTCAGCGGTAAAAAAGGAGAAATGGAGACCATGAAGAGAGTGCTTATCATTGCGGCTGCATCCGTAATTACTGCGTTAAGTGCGCCGGCGCAGGATGATGCGGATCTGGCTGAATTGAAGCAGCAGCTGCAGGCGCTGTCGGCCAAGATTGAGCAGATCGAAAAACAGCAGGCGGAAAAAATTGAAGACCTTGAAAAACGGAACCGGGAGCAGATTGCTCAATTCAAAGCAGACAGCACTGCGGAAATTGAGCAGATTAAATCATCGACAGCGGAAATACCGGACTGGGTGCGCAACGTCGAATTTCACGGGGATCTGCGTTACCGGTATGAAAACAGTGAAGTGGACAACGACAACACCAAAGACCGGCAGCGGGTCCGGGTGCGGATCGGCGCATACAGCACCGTCAACGACTCTATCGATTACGGGGTCCGCCTGTCCACCGGCGGGGACAGTGCCACGTCCGGCAATGAGACGCTGGGGGATGGATTTAAAAAGGATGATGTCGATTTCGATCTGTATTATGTGGATATTCACCCCGAATCCTTTTGGGGTACGCATCTATTGATGGGGAAAATGAACAAACCGTGGATCAAGGGCAGCGGTCTCATCTGGGACGGCGACGTCAATCCCGAAGGAATTGCCCTGCAGTACGACCATCAGTTCGGGCCGGTTAAACTGATCAGCAGCGCGGGTTCTTTTGTCATGGAGGAAGACAAAGGAGATGATGTTCGCCTGTGGAGTGCACAGGCTGCGGCAGAGACAAAAATCAAATCGGCTAAACTGCTGGCCGGTGCCAGCTGGTACGGCATCGACAATCTGGGCTCCGGCAGCCTGGATACCGGATTCAATAACCCGGACAGTGATTTCAATCTGGTGGAAGGCTTTGGTTCCATCCGCTCTGAAGTAAAAGACCTGCCGGTCAAAGTGCATGGACAGTATGTTGTCAACACGGAAGCCGAATACGATGACGACACAGCCTATCTGGTGGGGATTGTTCTCGGGAAAGCCAAAATCCCGGGCAGTTGGGAAGCGGGTTACAACTGGCGCGACACCGGTCGTGACGCGGTGCTCGACGCTTTTAACGATTCGGATTTCGGCGGCGGCGATACCGGGTCATACGGTCATCAGCTTCAGGCCAAATACCAGATTTCCAGAAATTTCCAGGCTGGCGCCACCTATTTCAATACGGTGAACGGCGACGGAGATGATGAAGACACTCTTCAGCTTGATCTGAACTTCAGATTTTAAGGTTCCTGTTCAACGTCGCATGATTCGTGCGAACGAATCGCCCTCCAGCAGGCTTCCGGCAGCGCCGGGAGCCTGCTTTTTCTCTTTTCCCCGGGGGAATTTCCTCCGGAAGGCTGAATTTTTTGCCAGTCCGCAAACCGCCCGCCGTGCCTTCCCGGAATTATTTCCTGTCTTCAGCCGGGGACATATAAAAAATTTAATTATATTGATGACTTAATATAAGCATACTTACTATATTGGAAAATTCTATCTGATGAGGTTTGTTATGCCCAATAAAGAGACTCAGAATTTCGGGTTTGTCCTGCACGACACCGCGAGAATGCTCCGCCGGAATTTCAACCGCCGGGCACAGTCGACCGGTCTGACACGTACGCAGTGGCGTGTATTGAAAAGTCTGCACCGGCGGAACGGAATGCGTCAGTCCCAGCTGGCCGATCTTCTGGAGATACAGCCGATTTCTCTGACGCGTCTGATTGACCGGCTGGAAAAAAACGGCTGGGTGGAGCGCTGCTGCGATCCGACCGATCGGCGGGCAAACCGGATTTTTATTACAGAAAAAGCGAATCCTGTACTGGAACGTTTAGGAGAATTTGCAGAAGAAACCCGGCAAGAGGCCTGTGCCGGAATTTCAGAAAAAGAATTGGATCAGTGCCTGAAAATTTTACTTCGAATCCACACAACCCTCGCAGGGAACGGAGAGTCGCCTGCCGCGGAAAAACAAAAAATGGATTTAAATGAACACATCAAAGAAAAATAAATGGAAACGGGATGGTCGCCCAATGAGTCGCAAGCTGGTTATTTTGATTCTTGGACCGTTGGTGCTTATTCTTCTGGGACTGTTTTTTTATCTGTCAGGCGGGCGTTATGTCTCCACCGACAATGCCTATGTCGAAGAGGAGGTTACGTCGATGGCAGCAGAGGTCTCCGGAAAGGTCGTGCAGGTCAACGTGAAGGATAACACGCCGGTATCAAAAGGCGATGTGTTGTTCCGGATCGATCCGGAATCGTTCCAGATCGCAGTCGATCGTGCGCGGGCGAATCTGAATAATATTCGTGCGGACATCGAAAGTCTTCGCGCCACATATTTGCAGAAAAAGGCAGACCTCGAGCGTGCGGAGGAGAGTGTGCATTTCAATGAAAAAGAAGATGACCGCTACACACAGCTGGTGAAACAGCAGTCTGTCTCCCGGGAGAAAGCGGATACTGTGCATCATAATTTAAATATGGCCCGTAAAGAACTTGAAGCCGCCGCGCAGGAGATGGAATCTCTCAAGGCCAGACTGGACGGGCACCCGGATCTTCCTGTCGAAGAACACTCCGCTTTCCGGCAGGCGAACGCTGTGCTGGCAAAAGCGTTGCTTGACTTCGATCGGACGCAGGTCAAGGCTCCGGTCGACGGCGTAACCGCCAATGTGGATATGGACCCGGGAGAGTACATCCTCGCCGGACGTCCGCTGTTCAGTCTGGTCGACGAATACAACCCATGGGTGGAAGCCAATTTTAAAGAAACGGATCTGACCCATGTGCGGCCCGGTCAGGATGCCAAAATCAAAGTCGATACCTATCCCGGCGAAATATGGCATGCCAAAGTCGCCAGCATCACTCCCGGCACCGGCTCCGAATTTTCCATCCTGCCGGCGGAAAACAGCTCTGGTAACTGGGTGAAAGTGGTTCAGCGGATCATGGTGAGACTCGAACTTTCAGATAATGAAAACAAGCCGCCGCTGCGGGCCGGAATGAGCACTGAAGTCACAATCGACACCGGTGTCCGCCGCCTTCAGAGACTTTTTAAAACCGAGAACTGAGCCCATGTCGTCGATGCCGGTAGCCAGCGAAAAGCACACGGCGATGATCACCGTTATGGTCATGCTGGCCACGGTGATGCAGGTGCTGGACACCACCATCGCCAACGTGGCGCTGCCTCATATGAGAGGCAGCCTTTCGGCGACGCAGGATCAAATTACCTGGGTTTTAACTTCCTATATTGTGGCCTCTGCCATTATGACACTGCCGACGAGCTGGCTGGCCGGACGGTTCGGAAGAAAAAAGGTTTTTCTTGCTTCGATCGCCGGGTTCACCCTCGCCTCCGCTTTGTGCGGGCTTTCCTCTTCCATCGGCGAAATAGTCCTTTTCCGACTGCTGCAGGGAACCTGCGGAGCCGCACTGGTTCCCATTTCGCAGTCCGTTCTGCTCGATACGTATCCGAAAGAAAAGCATGGAGCTGCCATGGCGCTCTGGGGTCTGGGAATCATGATCGGCCCGATTCTCGGACCGACCCTGGGCGGCTACCTGACCGAATATTACAACTGGCGCTGGGTTTTTTATATCAACCTGCCGGTCGGGATCCTGTCCCTGGTCGGGGTTTTTATTTTCCTGCCCGAAACCGAACGGCATTCCCGTCCGTTCGATATAGCCGGCTTCATCACACTCGGCCTTTGTATCGGAGCCATTCAGCTCATCCTTGATCGCGGTCAGCAGGCAGACTGGTTCAGGTCGATAGAAATTATCCTCTACAGCGGAATTGCCGCCGGAACGTTCTGGATGTTTCTGGTTCACTCCCGGTATGCCGAACACCCGTTTCTCTCTGTGGAATTGCTCCGGGACCGGAATCTCATTACCGCGCTGATTTTCATTTTTATTGTCGGCATTGTGCTTCTGGCCACACTGTCTCTGCTGCCGCCATTCATGCAGACCCTGATGGGGTATCCGGTGCTGAGTGCCGGACTGCTCATGGCGCCCCGCGGAATCGGTACGATGATTGCCATGCTCATCGTGGGACGGATTCTGAGAAAAGTCGACCCCCGTCCAATCATTCTGACTGGACTGGGCCTGACCGCTGTTTCTCTGTGGCAGATGAGCCGATTCAGCAGCTTTGTCCCGCAGCATGTGATTGTCCGTACCGGCCTGATCCAGGGGTTTGGTCTCGGATTCATTTTTGTTCCGCTCAGTACCATTGCCTTTTCCACGCTCCAGCCGGCGTATCGGACAGAAGCGGCCGGATTATACAGTCTCATGCGCAATCTCGGCAGCAGTGTCGGGGTCTCTGTCGTTGCCACATTGCTGAGTAAAAGCACCCAGATCAATCATTCCTACCTGAGCGAAAACATCACCCCGTATGCAACCGGCGTGGCGCAGCACTTCGTACCGCAGGAGTTCGGCAGCGAACCCGCCGCTGTATTCGGACTGATTAACAGGGCCATTACAAAACAGGCTGCAACCATCGGTTATATCAATGATTTCTCATTCATGATGTGGATTGCAATTCTGGCGATGCCGCTGGTTCTTCTGCTGCGCAATCCGCATAAACAGCAGGAGGAGGAACTCCCGGAACTTATCGTGGAGTAATACATGGAAATACGCTCCGGTTCTGTCCATGCAGAGATCCTGTCAGGCGTCGAGACAATCCTGTTCCGAAGATCTCAGGTCATAACGCACTCCCAGACCGCTTTCCCCGGAGCGGGAACGACCATTTCCAGCCCGCTGTCCCGGGTCTTGGGAGAACCGTAAAAGCCGAGCGTGTCCTCTGTCAGCTTTGCGGCGGAGACTGCCGCCGCCTCTTCGAAGCGGTTCTTCGATCTCAGACAGGGTGGTTGCATCCATCTGCATGGCCGCCGGCAAGCTTTTGATTTCGACAGACCGGCAGTGCCCACATCAGAATCTCCCGCCGTTCGCCGCTTTGAACACAACTTTAACTCATTGTTAATCAGTACGTAACCAGCTTGACTTACCCTTCGTGCATGATATGCAACACAACATTGCGCAGCCGGGCCGATCTGCACGTACACAGCAGATACTCCGACCGTCCGAGCGAGTGGTTTCTCCGTCGTATCGGATCGCCGGAAAGTTTTGTCGAACCGAAGGTGCTCTACCGCACCTGCCGTGAACGCGGAATGGACTATGTCACCATCACCGACCACAACAACATCAACGGCGCACTGGAAATCGCCGACCTGCCCGGGACTTTTCTTTCGTCTGAGTTGACCACCTATTTCCCGGACAACAGCTGCAAAATTCACTGCCTTGTCTGGGGCATTACCGAGAAGAATTTCCGCGCGTTAGACGAATTGCGTTCAAATATTTACGACCTGCACTACTATCTGAACCAGCATCATATCATCCATGCCATTGCGCATCCTCTGTTTCGCGTGAACGACCGCCTGACCCTGGAGCAGTTCGAAAAACTAATCCTTATGTTCAAGCGGTTTGAAGCACTCAACGGATCGCGTCATCCGCGCGCCGGAATGATTGCCCGGGCAGTATTTGACAGCCTCACTCCGGAGCTGATTAAACAGCTCGCGGATAAACACGGTATCATACCGACCGGTTCCGAGCCTTGGAAAAAAACATTGACCGGAGGCAGCGACGACCACAGCGGGCTCTACACCGCGGAGGCCCACACCGTCACGCCGCATGCTGTAACCGTGTTCGATTTTCTGCAGCATCTCAACGACGGCAGTCACCATCCCGGCGGCCGCGCCGGAACCAGTGTTCGTTTGGCGCACAGTCTTTACGGCATCGCCTACAGCTACTACGAAACCCGGTTTCTCAAAAACTCCACCGGCAGGGACAGTCTCGTCGGGGCCATGCTCAAAAGACTGGTTGACGAACCTGAAGTTCCGGAGGGCGGATTCCGCGAAACACTGGCCCGTCCGATCCGCAGACTGGTCATCAGGCAGAAGAAAAAACAGCTCAGCGGTATCGAAAAAATGCTGTTCGAAGAGATCGCCGCCATCCGCAGTCAGCCTCCGGAAGAGCCGGTCGAAGAGAAAGACCTCACCTGTCATGAAGACGACCGGAAATTCAAAGCCGCCTGCCGGATCGGTCATCAGCTTACTTTCACCTTCATCCAGCGCTTTATCGAACAGATCCGCAAAGGGGGCCTCATTGAAAGCATCCAGTCCTTTGCCTCGCTCGGGCCGGTTGCGCTCAGCTTTGCACCTTATCTGACCGCCTTCAGCGTCCAGCACAAAGACGACGTCTTTCTGCGTGAAATTGCCGCCGGTTTCCCCGCAACGGAAACCCTCCGGCAGTGTTCCGGAAAGCGGGCCTGGTTCACCGACACGTTCACCGATATGAACGGCGTGGTGAACACCATCCGCACACTCGCTTCGCTGGCGCACAAAGCGGGAAAAGAGATCACGGTGGTCACCTGTCTGTCCGAAAAACCGGAGGCGGACTTCCCGCTCAAAAACTTCCGGCCGGTCGGCACCTTTACCCTCGAAGAATACCGGCAGCAGGAGCTGGTCTATCCCCCGTTTCTCGAGATCATCAACTGGCTTGAAGAGAGGGACATCGATGAAGTCATCATCTCCACGCCCGGACCGGTCGGGCTTGCCGCCCTGGCCGCGGCGCGCCTGCTTAAACTCAACGTGCGCGGGATCTATCACACCGACTTCCCCCGGTACATCAGCCACTTCTCCGACGACGAAAAACTGGAAGAGGTCACCTGGCGCTATATGGCCTGGTTTTACGAAGGCATGGACCGCATTGCCGTGCCCTCCCGCAGCTATCTTGAAAAGCTGGTTGCCAAGGGAATTGATCGCGAAAAACTTTATATCATGCCGCGCGGGGTCGACCTCGAACGGTTCTCCCCGGAAAAACGCGACGAAACCTTCTGGCATCAGTTTCATCTCAACGGCGAATTCAAATTTCTCTATGCCGGACGCATCTCCAAAGAAAAGAATCTCGAAAACCTGCTCGAAGCCTTTCGCTCGCTGGGCAGCGACATCACCTTTCATGCCAACCTGGTTCTGGCCGGCGACGGCCCGCACCTGGACGAACTCAAAAAGGAATATGCCAATGAACACATTGTCTTCACCGGACGTCTCGACGGCGAAGAGCTTGCGCGTGCCTATGCCGGCGCAGACTTCTTTGTCTTTCCCAGCCTCACAGACACCTTCGGCAACGCCGTCCTCGAGGCCCACGCCTGCGGACTCCCGGCCATTGTTTCCGAAGAGGGCGGCCCGCGCGAGATCGTCAGCTCGCACAACTCCGGCCTCGTGGTTGATGCGCGCTGCGCCGATTCGCTGGCCGAAGCGCTCCGCAGTGTGCGTCGCGATGATGCTCTGCGGAGCAAGCTGAGAAAAGGCGCCCTCGAACGCGCCCGGGTCAGTCGCTGGGAAACGGTCCTCACCCAGCTTTAAGCCCGCACTGTTCCAGGCATTGACCCCGGCCGAAGATGCCATCGCTGACCGCGATATCCTCCTGACCCAGATCGGCCTGCTTTGCAACGGGCGCACCGATTTCAACGATGTCGATCTCTTCGAAATGATGAGCTGTTCATCAACGCCTTCGACCTCAAAACGGTCGCCTCTGAACCTGTTTTCCGGCAGCGGTTCGATGATCTTCCCGCAGCTCGCACACACGCAGCATTGCGCGACCTGAATATCCGACGGCTTTCAAGTCGCACCGTCGGTCGGGTGGATG
This sequence comes from Verrucomicrobiota bacterium, assembly GCA_030153935.1. GTDB lineage: Bacteria > Verrucomicrobiota > Kiritimatiellia > Kiritimatiellales > Tichowtungiaceae > Tichowtungia. Next base: position 14,921 of record JASKKX010000020.1, read on the forward strand.
CCGATGGCTTGCATCTGGTGCCGATCGACATCGACGTCAGCCCGTTTGACAATTCCGGCTCATCCAAGCAGGGCGTTTCGTTCACCTACAAACAGCATGACGGCTATGCGCCGATGTTTGCCTATGCCGGCACGGAAGGTTATCTGCTCGACTGCGAACTGCGACCCGGCAAACAGCACTGCCAGAACGGAACTGCGGAGTTCGTCCAGCGCAGCGTGGAAAGGCTCAAGAGCCTTGGCCTGGAAGGTCAGTGCCTGCTCCGTCTCGACAGCGGCAATGATGCCGCTGAAAACAGGGATCACTGCGGCGACCCCCGTTTCATCATCAAACGCAACCTGCGCAAAGAGAGCCGTGAGCAGTGGCTGGCAATGGCCCGCCGGGTCGGAGACCTGCGGGAAAGCCGCGACGGCAAGAACGTTTACACCGGCTTCGTCAGCCACCTGCATCCGGGAGGCGACGAAAGCCGGCCTTGCGTTTCGGTTGCCTTTGAAGTGATCGAACGGCTCACGGATCTCCACGGCCAAGCCCTGCTTCTGCCGGAAATCGAAGTGAATACCTGGTGGACCAATCTGCCTTGCCGGGCCGAAACCGTCATGGAGCTCTACCACGCACACGGCACCAGCGAGCCGTTCCACAGTGAACTCAAAAGCGATCTCGATGTGGAGCGGCTGCCCTCCGGGAAATTATGTGCCAACAAAATCATCCTGCGGTGCGCGATGATCGCCTTCAACCTGTTGCGCACCCTTGGGCAAGAGGTGCTGCACAGAGCGATGCTTGCCCCGCAAAAGATCAATGTCTCGCGCTGGCGAATCAAAACGGTGTTGCAGAACATCGTCTACTGCGCCGTCCGGCTGGTTCGGCATGCCGGACGAACCGAGTTGCACTTCGGGAAACGGCCTGAACCCGCTTTGTCGGGGGCCCGGCGAGCAAAAAAACGGCCTTAGAAATTGAAAATCAGTTCGCCGCGTGGTTCAGTGCACCCCATTGAAGGCCGCTGAGGTTCATTTTGACATGGAACTTCAGCGGGAAGGGTTAGCTAACGGATTCAGGTGTATGTGAATGTGACGACGGCAGAAACGCTGAGAAAAGTTTTAAGCAATCCCTGTAAATATGCTCCTTCAGGGGTCAACATCATGAGAATTCACGGAACCTTTGTAAACTTCCTCGACCTGTCCCCGGCTATCCGGGAGGATACTATCTATCCTGCGGTTGGATAATGCGGCATGAACCGGATAAAACCCGTGGAGGATGCTTACAAATGAACCTTATTGGTCTCGATATCGGAACCACGACAATTTGCGGAGTCCTCTACAGTCTTGAAGAGGGCCGGTCCACAGCTGTCAAAATCAGAGATAACGGATTTTTAGACAACTGCCGGTCGGAAGATAAATGTCAGGATCCGGAAAAGATATTGATCAGCGTCCGGGCCATTCTGGATGAACTGATTGAAGTATCCTCCGATACACCCATAGCAGGATGTTCTGTTTCATCACAGATGCACGGAATACTCTATGTGGACGAGAAGGGAAATGCCCGAACGCCCTACTATACATGGCAGAATCAGCGGGGGCTCCGCCTGCTCCATGGAAAACGGATAGAGCGGATTGTCTCTGAAACCATCGGAATCCCGGTACATACAGGATATGGAATCGTGACCCATTACGCACTTGCCCACAACGGGGAAATTCCCTCTGAAGCCAGTAAATTCTGTAATATCGGGGATTTTATCGGCATGCGCCTGACAGGGAACACCGCGCCTGTCACCGACATCACCCTTGCAGCCAGTCTGGGCATCGCAGATGTCGAAGCGGGGAAGATCAACCGGACTCTTAATCGTCTTGATTTATTCCGTGACGAACAATGCCCCGGGCTCGTTTCCAGTTCCGAGGTTCTTGGAACCTACCGACAAATCCCGGTCGTTCAGGCTATCGGAGATAATCAGGCCAGTTTTATCGGATCTGTTCAGGATCGTACAGGAACGGTCCTGCTGAATTACGGTACAGCCGGACAGCTCTCGTTTTTCAATGACGGGTATAGGAAATTCCCGAATTTTGAAACGAGGCCGCTCGGTAACGAGGGGTATCTTTACGCCGCGTTTTCATTGAGCGGCGGCAATTCCTACCGGATCCTGGCCCGGTTTTTTGAACAATGTGCACAACTGTTTTCTGAAGGAACGCCTCGCCCGGCGATTCAAGTCATGGATCATCTGCCGCTGGATTTCTCCACCAAAGAGATCGCCTGTCGTCCTCTATTCCTTGGCGACCGGAACCATCCGGAGAGTTTGGCTTCATTTGATCATATTACTGATGTGAATTTCACTCCGTCAAATATGATAAAAGCTCTCATCCAGGGAATGGTTGCAGAGCTGTACCGTTACTATGAGACGCTTCCTGATGAAATTATACAGGGGAATAAACTGCTGGTCGGTGCCGGTAACGGGATTCGCAAAAATTTACATTTAATGAAGGCAATAGAACAGGAGTATAATCGCCCGTTGGTTCTGTTGGACTCGTCAGAGGAAAGTTGTCTCGGAGCTGTTATAAATGCCGGCAAAGGTGTTGGAATTTTTTCAAATTATGAGGAAGGATCCCATATCGTTGTACGATATACACAACCAAAAGAAAGAGCCGGAGAATGAAAAGAGCTGTGCGGGGAGAAAAACATCGTCGGATCCCATTTCTCAGGCAGACATTGTTCTTTTCAAACGTATTCCGGGCTGCGCCGCCGGTTCACGGCTGCCTCTGTGAAAATGTGGTTCACCCCGCGGAATTTACATTTAAACTTCCGGAGAATGTAACTTTTGCAGCAGGTGCCGTGGTCTGGCGACTGGCTCGGGAATCCCACGCGTTTCTCGATGAGTTCCGCAGGAGAACGTCGTGCTCGAAAGCCTCTTGCAACATGCAGAGAAAGAACGATAACCGATGACTCCACCGGGGGGACATCCCCCGTGCAGGACACCTGCCCTTATTTTCAATGATCTCAGCGGAAACCAACCGAGGAAAATGCTGCTGGAAGTAACGACGAGCCCCATGAAGTGGGCCGAGCAACCCACGCAACGGGTTGTAAACTATGCTGAAGACATTCGGCCTTGAATTACAAGGCCCCGCTCGTGTATGAAGAGAATCGAAATCATGCGAGACCGACGTGTCCGTCAGACCGGAGGTGCTTCAGGCTGATTCTCTTTCTTTTCGGAGGTACTGCATGAAAAAAGAGTTTAAATTCACCCTGTGGTATTATGTACTGTTTCTCTTCGCCATCTCTGTCCTCCAGCTGCTGTGGTTTCCGGGAACCGGTTCGCGACAGGAAATTTCTTATAAAGAATTCCGTGACAACCTGCGAAAGGGGCAGATCTCCCGGGTTGTCATTCTTCCTGAACAGATTGTCGGGCTGTTCAAATCGGCACCGCAGGCAGACCGCACCCCGGGGCCGCAATCGCCTCAATCCATCGGGAACAGCCCGACTGCTCCTTGGCGCATGCGCATTTCCCAGATCGAAGAGGAACTCCATCGCCAGTTTGTGGTAACACGGATTCCGGGAATCCGGGACAGTCATCTCCTGGAAGAACTGGACGCGGCAGGAGTTGATTACAGCGGACGAATCGAATCCAACTTCTTCCGCAATCTGTTTTTGAACTGGCTGTTTCCCTTTCTGCTTATTTTCGTAATCTGGAGTTTCGTTTTCCGGAAGATGCAAGCCACCGGGGACTCCATGCTCAGCATCGGCCGAAGCCGCGCCAAAATCTATGCCCAAGATCCGAAAACCCAGACCCGTTTTAAAGATGTCGCCGGAATCGACGAAGCGATTGAAGAGGTCCGCGAACTGGTGGAATTTCTGAAAACACCACAGAAGTTCATGCGGCTGGGCGGGAAACTCCCCAAGGGTATTCTGCTTGTCGGCCCGCCGGGAACGGGAAAAACCCTGCTGGCCAAGGCGGTCGCCGGTGAAGCCGGTGTTCCGTTTTTCAGCCTCAGCGGTTCGGATTTCGTCGAAATGTTTGTCGGCGTAGGGGCAGCGCGGGTTCGTGATCTCTTCCATCAGGCGAAAGAAAAGGCCCCCTGCATCATTTTTATCGATGAGCTGGATGCCATCGGCAAGAGCCGGGGCCACAATGTCGCTCTGTCCGGAGGGTTCGATGAGCGGGAAAACACACTGAACCAGCTGCTCGTTGAAATCGATGGTTTCGATCCCGGAAAAGGGGTGGTCATCATCGGGGCGACAAACCGCCCGGAAGTTCTTGATCAGGCCCTGTTGCGGCCTGGACGGTTTGACCGGCAGGTACTGGTGGATAAGCCGGACATGCAGGGACGAGAGGCGATTTTCAAAGTCCACACCGCCGGCCTGAAACTGGGAGAGGATGTGAATTTAAAACTCCTGGCGGCACAGACCCCCGGGTTTGCCGGTGCCGATATCGCCAATGCCTCCAATGAGGCGGCGCTTCTGGCGGCACGCAAAGACCGGGACTGTGTGTGCATGGAGGACTTTGAAGCCGCTATCGAACGCGTTGTGGCCGGGCTGGAGAAACGCAGTAAACGCATCAACGAGCAGGAACGCAGAATTGTAGCTTATCACGAATCCGGTCATGCCGTTACCGGCTGGTTCATACCCGGAGCTGAAAGTGTACAGAAGGTATCCATTGTCCCCCGCGGCATCGGCGCCTTGGGCTACACCCTGCAGTTGCCGCTGGAGGACCGTTACCTGATGAGTGCCGCGGAACTGCGGGGCAGAATCATGGGACTTCTGGGCGGACGGGCCGCGGAAGAACTGATATTCGGCGATATATCCACGGGTGCCGCCAACGATCTGGAACGCGTGGCGCAGCTCGCCCGGAACATGGTGACGGTCTACGGGATGAGCAAAAAACTCCCTAATTTTTCTCTTGTGCAACAGGGCAGCCCGGGCTTTCTAGGTCAGACGGCGGCCCTTGAAAAACGATCTGAGCGGATTGAACAGACCGTCGATGAAGAGGTACTGGAACTGATTGCGCAGTGCTATGCAGAGACAAAGAAACTGATTGCCCAAAAACGGGAGATTCTCGACCGCATGGCCGCAGCACTGCTGAAACAGGAAGTTCTTTCCCGGGCGGATATTGAAAAACTGATCGAGGAACAGGAATCGTCCCGCAGGGCCTGAAACACCCCGTGTGCCGATCATTCGGGAAAAAAGACAAAGATCCTCGATTGGAGTCCGTACCCAAGGGCTGGAAAAAAATCCGCCCTTTCCCAAATAGGAGAACCCTTTCACGTCCCTTGCGATTATTTCCGATTAGGGCACCTGTCCGGTGCCCTAATCGGAAATATCGCGGTATTTTGGTCTGAATTCCCGGACAGATGACGGGGTGGGAACGCATGAAAAAGTTTCTGGAAAGCAATCGGCTGATTTTGATGGAAGCTGCGGTTGTTGAACGCCCCGCTGATTTATGAGAAATCCGGTCGTGCTGCACTGCGGAGGACTTATCAGGAATACAACCGGATCGCAACGGATGCGGGACTTCCGGTTATGAGGGGTACGCCGACCTGGCGGGCCACCCCACGGTTCCATGCCTGGTGTTTGACAGAACAGAACTCTTGTTTGCCTTAGACCGGATTGATTCCACAACCGCCCATCGCCCCTCGAATTTATGGGGAGCAGACCCCTTCAATATTTCATCCATGCCGACCAGTCCTGTTAGTCACAGATCGGCAGGATCTTTTATCCCGTTCACCCGGCACGCTGGTTTAAAAGTTGATTCATAAAAGCTCTTCAGGCATTAATGCCAAGTGTATTCTATTTGCAGTAAGCGGGATATAATTCTATAGTTTCACAGTTAAAAAATAAAAATAACGAGGAGGAGAAATTACCATGACAACAAAACCGACAGCCACTACGGCGAAAATCAGTGAAGCACTGGAGCTTTTGAATGAAGCGGCCAGGGAACAGAAGAATGAATTCAGCGGGTTGATCGCGGATAAGTACGATGACCTGAAAAAGGCCATGATGAGTGTGGAATCAGAAATTGAAGCGAAAGCTTTGCGCGGCGTCCGTAAGATGCAGGAAGTCAGCCAGGAAGCTTCCGCGGGAATCAAACATGTCGCTGAAAACGTCGATAAAAAAGCGCATGAAGATCCATGGAAGACTTTTAGCTGGGTGATTGCCGGGGCATTTATAGTCGGATTCCTGCTCGGTAACAAAAAAGACTGATCGGAAGCGTGAAAACTTTTATGCATAAAAACGACATAAAAAATACCATACAGCGCTTTTCCTGGGTGCTGATCCGGCACTTGGTCCGCAGGCAGGGCCATGCTGCCGTTCAGATCGCCCGCATCCGATCGGCACAAATGTATGTTCGCGGGGTTCAGACTGCACGGTCTGTTCTTCTTTTCTATCTGGGACTGCTGGCGCTGATCGGCCTGATTATGGCGGGGATTGTTATTTTTCATGTCGGGCTTTTCTACTGTCTTCCCTGGTCACTTAAAGCCCGTGCCGTCCTGTTGATGATACTTGGCGGGATCTACTTTGTCGTCCCTCTGCTGGTTCTGTTCTTTTGGTCGCGCGATCAGTTCTGGATGAAAGCGACCGGTGCCGACGAGATTGTAGAAAACGCTTTAAAGAAAAAGACGTCCCGCAAAGATAAGTAAAGCCTGTCCCAAAGTCCCCCAAAGGCGGGTTTTCTGCGACAGCCTCGATTCGGATTTTTCCGCGGTGTCCGCAGCGGCCTGGTTGAGTTCGTGAATTATTTCCGAGACCTGCCCGACAGGGGCGCTTCTCGAAGCGTTCGAGCGTGCTTTTGGAAATACGCTGCGATCTGCACGGCAATCCGGCGCTCTTCGAGTCCGGTTTCGGTCAGGATGCGATCGGCTTCAATGAGGACTGCACGAAACGCCTGATCATCTTTCGGACAAAGGAGGCAAAAAGGCCTCCTTTGCTCCGCAACTTATCCGCGACTTAACCCGAGTGACGGGCAGATCGTCTATGTGAGACTGGGCCTATTTATGCAGAACGTCGTCAATAACTGGGCAAAATAAATGCCGCGAGCCTTTTTCCGCGGCGCTTATTTTGATCTGCGTTGATTGGCCTTGTTGGGTAGGTATTAGTTTGCTTTACCTGCTTCTGTTGCTTCAGGAACCTCAACAAGATTCCCCGTTTTAGTGTCATAAATATAACCATAAATTGGAATATCGCTCGGTACCATTGAATTATTTCTGATGCGCTGAACGTCTTCCAAAACACTTTTTTCTTGGTCACTGATAGTTAACCAATTGATGTATTTACCTTCCGTTGTACCGCCGCCGGCATTGCCATCATGCCAACCAGAGGCATCCACACTGGCTGTCTTGAGACTCCGCGATAGCAACTCACCCATAACGTCTGTTGTGAACGTCTCCATTCCACAATCAGTATGGTGAATAACAAACCATTCTTTTGTGCCAAGCAATTTGTAAGAAATCACCAATGAACGGATAGCATCGTCACTTGCTCTGCCTCCCGCATTACGAATTACATGGGCATCCCCTTCGGCAAGACCAGCATATTTTGCCGGGTCTAAACGAGCATCCATGCATGTCAGGATGGCAAACTGTCTGCCTGGGGGCATTGGCAAATTGCCTTTATCGCCAAAGCCAGCTACGTAATCAGCATTTGCTGACATTACCTCTTCTACGATTTTACTCATCATCATTCCCCTTAAGGTTGCCGCTGTTATTTGGTTTGAATCAGATCTCCCACGCGGTGATCAGGGAAAACCTAACGTCCTGCGATGAGCCGCCTGACAGGAGAATATAGCGCACTTATGCGCGGAATCCGAGCCAAAAAGGTCGGCTCGATTGGCTGGATAGGCGGAACGCGAACTCCATGCGCATGTAAGCGTGCCCGGGGGTCACGCTCCACCTTTTTTGTGCTTTTGGGTGGTTAAAACTCTTCCAGCGCTGCCAGCGCTGCATTGAATGTTTCACTCGGGCGCATGGCGGCGGTAACAAGTTTTTCATCCGGGCGATAGTATCCACCAATGTTTACGGGGTTGCCCTGAACGGCGTTCAGCTCACCGATGATTTTGGCTTCATTTTCGCTCAGGGCTTCAGCCAGCGGCGCAAAGCGCGCTTTTAAATCCGCATCTTTGTCCTGCGCGGCGAGGGCTTCGGCCCAGTAGAGCGCGAGGTAGAAGTGGCTGCCGCGGTTATCGAGTTCGCCGCATTTACGGGAAGGCGATTTGTTCTCGGCGAGGAATTTCGTGTTGGCCGCATCAAGTGTGTCGGCCAGTACCTGCGCTTTGTCGTTTTTGAAGACTGCGGCGAGGTGTTCGAGCGAGACGCCCAGCGCGAGAAATTCGCCGAGTGAATCCCAGCGCAGGTGGTTTTCGGCTAAAAACTGCTGCACATGTTTCGGCGCGGAGCCGCCGGCACCGGTTTCAAACAGGCCGCCGCCGTTCATGAGCGGAACAATGGAAAGCATTTTCGCGCTGGTGCCGAGTTCGAGAATCGGAAAAAGGTCGGTCAGGTAGTCGCGCAGGACGTTGCCGGTGACGGAGATGGTGTCGAGTCCGGCTTTGGCGCGTTCCAGTGTGAAACGGGTCGCAGCTTCAGGCGCCATGATTTGAAGGTCGAGCCCGGCGGTGTCGTGATCGTTGAGGTATGTTTTAACTTTGGCAATCAGCTGTGCGTCGTGGGCGCGGTGTTCGTCGAGCCAGAAGACAGCGGGCATGCCGGAGGCGCGGGCGCGGGTTACGGCGAGTTTGACCCAGTCGCGGATCGGGGCATCTTTGGTCTGGCAGGCGCGCCAGATGTCGCCTTTTTCCACACTGTGCTCCATGAGTACGCTGCCCGCCGCGTCGATCACGCGAACGGTTCCGGATTTAGGGATTTCAAAGGTTTTGTCGTGGGAGCCGTACTCTTCCGCTTTCTGCGCCATGAGGCCGACGTTCGGGACGGTGCCCATGGTGCGGGGATCGAACGCGCCGTTTTTTTTGCAGAATTCGATGGTTTCGGCATAGACGCCGGCATAGCAGCGGTCCGGGATGATGAAGTTGGTGTCCTGCTGTTTCCCGTCCTTGTTCCACATCTGACCGGAGGCGCGGATGGCGGCGGGCAGGGAGGCGTCGACAATGACGTCGCTGGGTACGTGCAGGTTGGTGATCCCTTTGGCGGAGTCAACCATGGCGAGGTCGGGGGCGGCGGCATAGACGGCGGCGATATCGGCTTCGATCTCGGCCTTTTTGTCAGCGGGCAGGTTTTCGATCTTCGCATAGAGATCGCCGAGGCCGTTGTTGACGTCGACACCGAGTTCGGCGATGACGTCGGCATGTTTTTCGAAGACGTCTTTGAAGAACACGGAGACACAGTGACCGAAGATGATCGGATCGGACACTTTCATCATGGTCGCTTTCAGGTGCAGGGAGAAGAGCGTGCCGGCTTTTTTGGTCGCGGCGATCTGCCCGGCGAAAAATTCGCGGAGTGCCCGGACGCTCAGGAAGGTGCCGTCGAATATTTCACCGGCCTGAAGTTTCAGGTTGTCTTTCAGCACGGTGACGCTGCCGTCATTCGCGATGAGCTCAATTTTCACCGTTGTCGCCTCTGAAACGGTTACAGATCGTTCGTTTCCGAAAAAATCATGATCCGGCATACTGGAGACAACGGATTTTGAGTCGGCCGACCAGGCGCCCATGCGGTGCGGGTTGCTGCGGGCGTACTGCTTAACGGCGGCGGCGGCGCGACGGTCGGAGTTGCCTTCGCGCAGCACCGGATTGACGGCGCTGCCTTTGATTTTATCGTAGCGGGCTTTGATCGCTTTTTCTTTCTCGGAAACGGCCTCTTCCGGGTAAGCGGGAAGCGGGAAGCCCTGAGACTGCAGCTCGGCGACGGCGGCCTTCATCTGCGGGATGGAGGCGGAAATGTTCGGCAGTTTGATGATGTTGGCTTCCGGAGTTTTTGCCAGCCCGCCCAGTTCGGCGAGTGCATTGGGAACGCGCTGCTCTTCTGTGAGAAAGTCCGGAAAGGCGGCAAGAATCCGGCCGGCGAGGGAGATGTCGCGGGATTCAACCGTCACTCCGGCCGCACCGGTGACTGCCTGAATGATCGGAAGCAGTGACTGCGTGGCAAGGGCCGGGGCTTCGTCCGTGAGCGTATAAATGATTCGGGCTTTTTTGTTCATAAGAGTTCTGTTCGTTGAATGCGGTCTGAAAAGCAGCTCAAAGTGTGTATGTAAAAGTTCGGATTGTGTCAAGGCGGGTTCCTTTTCAAAGCAAAGCAGTTTCTTAAAAAGCCGGTGGGTCGCGCAGGACGTCGCGCATAACCTGAATCAACGTTTGGGCTGCCCCGGGGAGTCCTGTTTTCTTCGCATAAGCCACCACCGCTTTTCGTGTGTCGGCCTGATTTTTCAGGGAAACATCCTCCTGATGATGTTCTCGATACGCTGAAAAAACTTCAGTCGGAAGAAAAAATGCCCACGGCTTCGGTTTTTTTACGATGCCATGTTTGGGAATCTTGCCCTGGCGGATGAACGGAACAGACCCGGCTGTCAGGACACAGGCATTATCCGGTATTTTGCGCAGGTCGGTTCCCGGCCGGCCAACGGACTGAACGAGATTGGAATCGCACCGGGGAGAATAACGGGAAACAGGTCGATAATGGGCGTACAGATCGAACAGGCAGGACGTACCCGGCAACGATTGCCGTGGGGCTCTCCACCGGATGCCGGGCTCACAGAAGAGCACTTATTAAAATCAATGCCGAGATGGGATTAGTTGAATCAATTGCAGAGAACCCCTGGCACGGAACAGAAAGTTTTGATCCATTTTCCCAATCCATTGGAAATTGACCTCATGAACGGGCTACCGTATGATCTATCGTTTTGATTCTCATAAAACAGGAGAGATTTTGATGAAAGTGTCGATGAAAAGCACCGGACCCTGCCGCCAGACGATGACAATCGAAGTTCCGGCCGACAGCGTGGCGGCCGAGCGCACCGAACTGCTGAACGATTATGCCAAAGGCGTCAGTCTTCCTGGATTCCGCAAGGGTCGCGCTCCTAAAGCATTGGTAGAGAAAAAGTATGCAAAAGAAATGATCGAAGACCTCAAGGAGCGTGTTGTTCCAAAATTTTATCGTGAAGCGGTTGAACAGGAAAACATTAAAGTCGTATCGGTGATTGATGTCAGCGAGCCTGAACTGACGGAAGGTCAGCCGCTTAAGTTTGATGTGACCATTGATGTGCCGCCCGAAATCAAATTGCCGAAGTATCAGGGGATTGTCGTCCGGTCGGAAAAAATCGATATCTCCGACAAACAGGTCGATGAAATGGTCGAAAACATTCTCCGCCAGCACGCAACGTTTGAGGATGTCGAGGGCCGCGTCGCCGGGGAAAAGGATATGGTGCAGGTTTCCTATGAATCGACGATCGACGGTCAGCCGCTTGAAGAAAAAGTACCGGAAGCACGCGGGATGGGACGCGGGAAGGGCTATTGGATCACCTGCGATGAAGAATCTTTTCTTCCCGGCATGGGCAAGGCGTTGATCGGCAGTTCAATCGGCGACAAAAAAGACATTCCCGTTGAGTTCCCGGAACATTTTATCGTGAAGGAACTCGCGGGATTAAAAGCCGAATTCAAGGTCGAGGTCACCGGTATGCGCAAAATAAAGCTTCCGGAAATGGACGAAGAGTTTCTGAAAAAACTCCATGTAGAGTCCGAAGAGGAGTTTCGTAAAAACATCCGTGAACATCTGGAAGCGTCGGCAAAGAACAGAGACAGGAATCAGCAGCAGGATCAGATCTGCGAGTTTCTGTTGAAAAAAACGAGACTCGATGTGCCGGAAACGGCTGTACAACAACAGACCCGCAATGTGATGTATGATATGGCCCGCCAGCGGATGATGCAGGGAGTCTCCCGTGAACAGATCGAGGCACAGCGTGACGACATGATGAAAGAGGCGAAGGTGAAAGGGGAAGAGCAGACCAAACTTCGCTATATTATAATGGCGATCGCCGATGCGGAAACCATTCAGGTGGAAGATCAGGAAGTTGACGACGAAGTGGTTCGCATGGCAATCCGGCAGAAGCGTGATGCAGCTGAATACCGCAAAGAACTCGAGAAAGAAGGACAGCTGGAATCGGTTCGCGATCAGCTCCGCTTTGGCAAAACCCTTGAATTTCTTCTCGAAAACGCCAAAATCAAATAGCTTATCTGTTATAAATCAACAGGGAGATTCAAAATGAAAGAAAGGGCGCAAATGCTTATTCCCATGGTCATTGAACAGACAGGTCGCGGCGAGCGATCCTATGACATTTATTCACGTCTGCTCAAAGAACGAATCATTTTCCTCGGCACGGAAATTAATGATGATGTGAGCAACCTTGTCATCGCGCAGCTGCTGTTCCTCCAGAGCGAGGATGCCGAAAAAGACATCAGTATTTACATCAACTCGCCGGGCGGTGTCGTAACCGCCGGCTTGGCGATTTACGATACGATGCAGTTCCTGAAGTGCCCGATTACCACCTATTGTGTGGGCCAGGCCGCCAGCATGGGGGCTGTCTTGCTGGCCGCAGGGACCAAAGGGAAACGCTTTGCGCTGCCCAATTCGCGCATGATGATCCATCAGCCGCTTGGCGGTTCGCAGGGACAGGCCACGGATATTGAAATCCAGACCAAAGAAATTCTCCGCATAAAAAAGCGGCTGAACGAGATTCTCGCCCTTCATACAGGAAAACCGCTCAAAACGGTTGAAAAGGACACCGACCGCGACTTTTTCATGTCTGCTGAAGAAGCCGTTAAATACGGCCTTGTCGATGAAGTCGTCTTGAAAAAGCAATAGCTTTAGCAGGGAATATCCACCAGGACGGAATGGCTGACCGCCCTGCACCGTGCAACGCATCAACTGAAGTGAAGTTTTATGAATACAAAACCGCCCCGTAAACCTATTTGTTCTTTTTGCGGAAAAACCGAAAAAGACGCCCATCAGATGATCTCCGGACCGAACGGCATTTTTATCTGCGACGAGTGCGTGGAACTGTGCGATGCCATGATCGCCCAGCAGGGACAGCGCAGTCAAGCCGCCGCATTGGCAGGCGGGATCAACATGCTCAAACCACACGAAATAAAAGCGCATCTCGACGAATATGTCATCGGTCAGACACACGCCAAAAAGGTACTTTCCGTGGCGGTTCACAACCATTACAAGCGGTTGACAGATCCGACTGCCGGCGCGGACGATGTGGAGATTGAAAAAAGCAATGTCCTGCTCGTCGGCCCGACCGGCAGCGGCAAAACCCTGCTGGCAAAAACGCTCGCGCGCATTCTCGACGTCCCCTATGCCATCTCGGATGCCACCACAGTCACGGAAGCCGGCTATGTCGGCGAAGATGTCGAAAGCATCCTGCTCTCCCTGCTGCAGAATGCGGATTTTAACGTAAAACGTGCGGAGCGCGGAATCATTTATATTGATGAAATCGATAAAATCGGCCGGAAGACAGACAATGTTTCGATTACGCGCGATGTATCCGGCGAAGGCGTTCAGCAGGCTCTCTTGAAAATTATCGAAGGCACTGTTGCCAATATTCCGCCGAAAGGCGGGCGGAAACACCCGCAGGAACAGTATATCAAGCTCGATACCAGCAACATCCTCTTTATCTGCGGCGGTGCATTTGTCGGCATTGATGATCTTATCAGTCGCCGTACCGATAAAAAAGTGCTCGGATTCGGCGCTTCGGATACCAAAGGTCCCGAAGAATGGAAGCCCGAAACCATGAATATTGAACCGGAAGACCTGCTCAAGTTCGGCCTCATTCCCGAATTTATCGGACGCATCCCGCTGGTCGTTCAGCTGCAGGAGCTTTCTGAAGAGGATCTCGTTCATATCCTGACCCAGCCGAAAAACGCCATGATCAAGCAGTACAAAAAGCTGCTTTCCATGGATAATGTGGAACTGGAGTTCGATGAAGATGCCTTGCATTCTCTGGCCAAAATGGCAATCAAGCGCAAGACCGGCGCCCGCGGACTGCGCGCCATCCTCGAACATCTCATGCTCGACGTCATGTACGAAGTGCCGCAGCGCAGCGACATAACCCATTGTCGTATTACCCGCGATGTGGTCGAAGGCCGGGCCCAGCCTGAACTGAGCAATGCGAAGAAAAAATCGGCCTGAAAATTAAATAGAACCCATCACATCAGTTTCTTTTTGAGCATGGCGATGACGGCAGGGGGATTGGCTTTGCCGCGACTCTGCTTCATCACATAGCCCATGAGCGCGTTGATTGATGCGGCATTGCCCGATTTGTAGTCAGCGACCGCTTTGGCGTTTTCAGCGATGGCTTCGTCGGCCCACGTTTCGAGTGCACTGTCATCGTTAACCTGCACCATGCCTTTGGCTTCGATGATCGCATGCGGATCGCCGCCCTCAGTGAAGAGAATTTCAATAAGTTCATTGGCGGCGCTGGAGCTGACGGTGCCGCCGGCCGCAAGGTCGGCAATCTGAGCGAGCATTTCAGCGGTCAGCCGGCTCTGATCAACGGCAATCCCTTTTTCCGTCACGAGACTGGCGACTTTCCCCATGAGGTAGTTGGAGACCAGCTTGTACTGCTTGGTCTTGTGACAGGCAGCATCGAAGAAGTCGGAAGTCGTTTTATCGGCGGTGAGCACCCTGGCATCGTAGTCGGGAAGCCCGAGTTCACTGACGTATCGTTCACGGCGCCGGGAGGGCAGTTCGGGCAGTTCGGAACTCCATTTTTCAATCTGCTCAGCAGAGAGTTCGACCGGCAGCAGGTCGGGCTCAGGGAAATAACGGTAGTCGTGGGCGTTTTCCTTGGTGCGCTGCGAAAACGTTTCGCCGCGATCCGGATCATAACCGCGCGTTTCCTGCACGACCACGCCGCCGTTTTCAATCACATCGATCTGGCGATCAATCTCATAGTTAATGGCGTCGACAATGAAGCTGAACGAATTCATATTTTTGATTTCAACTTTTTCGCCGAGCTTCTCCTGGCCGGCCGGCCGGACACTGATGTTCACATCGCTGCGCATGTGCCCTTTTTCGAGGTCGCAGTTTGAAATACCGCCGTATTGCATGATCAGCTTGAGAGCGGTCATATAGGCGAGCGCATCGTCGGCGGAATGCATGCAGGGGTCGGAAACGATTTCCAGCAGGGCGGTTCCCGCACGGTTGTAGTCGATGAGACTCGCTCCGGATAGATGGGTGTTTTTGGCGGCGTTTTCCTCCTGATGAATCCGCTCCAAAGTAAATGTTCTGAGCTCGCCGCCGACCTCTGCGGTGACCTGCCCGCCGATGCAGAGCGGCTGATCGGCTTGGGTAATCTGATAATTTTTAGACATGTCGGGGTAGAAATAGTTTTTACGGTCCCATTTAGAGTGCGGGTTAATTGCACATCCGAGCAGCAGCCCTGCTTTGCAGCAGAGTTCAATGGCTTTGGCGTTCAGAACCGGCAATGCGCCGGGATAGCCGAGACAGACGGGACAGATGTTGGTGTTAGGCTCTGCGCCGTATTCGTTTTTACAGCCGCAGAACATTTTTGTGGCTGTTTTCTGCATTACATGGGTTTCAAGGCCGATACACGCTTCGTATTTCATAAGTGCGCAAGTATCCATATTTTACCCTTCAATTCAAGCGGCGCTGTGATAAAAACCCGCCAGGAGAACGTGCGGGATCATCATTCTTTCGCCGTCCAAAAGCATGGAAACGGGGACCGCCGGACAGGAGGACTTCACACAGTCTGCTTTCCTTGACCGCTCCGAAACACTGGGTGCCGGACTTCGTGAATTTTCCACCGCCAGTCGGATGGAATGGATGCAGATCAGCAAACCGCTGGCCGAGCTGAACCGTAAACGGTTCAGGGGCTGGAAATCCCCCCCTTTTTTTCACCCGCAAACGCCAAACAGGCGATATTCGCCTTCCCCGGCGATGTCTATGAAGGACTTGACGCCGGCACGCTGGGAAAAAGGATTTGACCCGTCGAGCCATGGTTGTCCGGCTCATACCGGCCTGGGTCGTGAACTTAATGCAGGAAAGCAGCCGATCATAAATCAGGGTCGTCCGGATTTGCGCCATGACCGCATTCTTCGAGGTACCGAGAAACGTTTTGATCTTCAGGTTCTGCTTGATCCACTTGAAGAAGCGTGCGATCTGCCGGCGTTGTTTGCAGGCTGCGCCTGCGCCGTTTATTCCACATTCCACGTCCCACGTCCCACGTTCCACGTTCCACATTCCTACACTCTCTCCCCCTCGGAGGTTCCTCGGAGTCTCTCTAACGACCGAAGGGAGCGGGTGATAAGAGTCTTTCACTCCTCTGTGTTCTTTGTGCCTTGAGCGAAGCGGGTGAGACAATTTCTTAATCTCTCACAGAGTCACAGAGAGCACGGAGCTTTTCACTCCTCTGTGTTCTTTGTGCCTTGAGCGAAGCGGGTGAGAAATAATCTCTCACAGAGTCACAGAGAGCACGGAG
>JASKKX010000021.1 GCA_030153935.1 Verrucomicrobiota bacterium
GGAAACGGTGTTTGATCCTGATCCGAAAATACGGATTGAGCCCGGGGATGTGCTGGTGGCTATCCGGAAACCGCAGCCGGAAGAAAAATGAGGGTTATGTTCCTGCATGCACGGCCTTTTTCTGCGGAGGCCATCCGGGAAAGCCAGGCGTATTGCTGTTATGACGTATAATTTATATCACAATGTGCTGTTTGCGCGGGGATACCGATAATTCCAGACCGAAGGAAGCGCGTGAGGCCATCGCCGAGCTGTTGACGCGCAACGTGTTGAGGTCACACCTGGCGTTGTTGAGCTGCTTTCCGGTTCTGTCAGTAGAGCTGAAGATCCTCCGTCATCAGCAGATAGCGCCGGGCCGACCCGGACGGCGGCTCATCCAACAGTGTGATTTCCTGTCCGGTTCCCCGCAGACCGGTTCCTTGCGGAAGCGGCTTCCAGTTCGGGCGCTCTCCGGGCGAAGCATCGGTATAATATACCGTGTAGGTTTTCCCCGCGTCGGCTTTCCAGGAAATAAGCGTTTTTCCGTTGGCATAGGCCGTGGTAAAAGTCGGGGAAACTAAATCAGACGGTGCAGCCGGCGGCGGGTTTGAAACACACCCGGCCAGCAGCAGGAACGGCAGAATGATCAGCTTTTTCATCCGAACAGCTTTCATCTCGCTTTTATTCCGGCTTGACGACTTCTGCCGCAGGGACGTCACCGCTTGAGAGGAACGGATCCGCTTCAAGGACCGGACTGCTTTCCGATGGTTTCGGAACGGATGGGGCTGGAGTCGTTTCAGTCATCGGGTCTGTCGAGGGGGAGGGGTCCGATACTGCAGGCGGCAGCTTTTTATCCGAAAGGTCTGTTTCCGGGGCAGGTTTCTCGAACGCAGAGTTGTCCGGCACTGGAGCGTCCGCTGCCGGAATCTGGATGACGGGGACGGCCGATTTCTCCTCCTGGGGTTTCATTGGCAAAGCCGGAGGCGACGATGGGACAACCGGCGGGGTGATATTCAGAGAATCCCAAAGGTCCATATCGAGGTTAATATGCCGCTGCCTCTTATACAGTTCATCACCGCGGTAATGCCACCAGGGGATATTAATCAGGCCGGGATTGATTTCCTCGATCGGGTAACGGTAAGCGTGTGCAAAGTCTTTCCATGTCCGGTAGGGAAAATTGAAATAGAGACCGAGCAGATGAATCATAACCCGCGCATCAGTGGATTTCAGCCGGCTGCCGGAAGCGCACCATGTTCCGTCTGGAACCAGCAGATCCGGTGCCGGAGACATTGGATCTTCAACCAGAATCGCATGTGTTGGCGGGTTCATAAAAAAAGAACCGCGCACATAATCTTCATGTGAAATGCCGACCCATGATTTGCCGTCCCAGGCCTGAATTTTCAGCCTGTCACCGCTCCCTTGGTAGGTAACCACTATGGCAGGATAACGCCGGGCGATATCCATTGCAATGCGTGCCGGGATTACTTCCCGCGGCACAATGAGCATCGTAATATCTCTTGTCCTGCCTGCAAAAACAGTCAGAGAAGTTGCCAGAGCCACGATGAACAGAGCGGTTTTTTTAAACATGGCAACACCTTTTCAGTTGGAGAATCAACCTTCGTCAGCAGCAACAGTGGCCGCAGCACGCAAACTCAGCTTGTCGTCAATCATCATTAACGCGGCTCCGTTGTCACCGACCAGTTTCAGGCGGTCAACAATTTCTTTCACATTGGCCTCCTCTTCGACCTGTTCGGTAATGAACCACTGCAGAAAGACCTGCGTCGCATGATCTTTTTCCGCCACCGCGACATCAAGCAGTTCATTGATTGACTTTGTTATAAACTGTTCGTGTTCCAGACTGGCTTCAAAGGCCTGCAGAATCGACCCGAAATCAACCGGAGGCTCATCAATCTGAAGCAGATGCACTTCGCCGCCATGCTGCATAAGATAATCGAACATTTTGGTCATATGAATCACCTCTTCGTCGTGTTGCGTACGAAACCAGTGTTCGCATCCCGGCATTGCGTTTTTATTGCAGTAAGCCGACATCGCGAGGTACAGGTAGGCAGAATAAAATTCTTTATTAATCTGCCCGTTGAGAGCTTTTTCCATATTTTTAGTAATCATGCAAGTATCTCCTTTGTTAGAGAACATTCTATCCCAACAGGACGATCAGTCAAATCCTATATCCGGTTGGATGCATGCCGCGGTACCAGAGGTTCATGCTCTCGATGGCACCGGAGATTTGTGTATTGTTAATCAGCGTTCCGCCGAAAATATAGCCGCATTTTGCAAACGTGATGTTCATGCCGGGGGAGACGGCCCGGGCGATCGTGTAGAGTGTGGCGATTCGGCGCACTTGCATTTCCGACTCTGTCAATCGGAGCAGATGACCCGCAAGTCCATGGCCGAGGTGTTCCGGAAGCGTCGCAAAATCGGTCATCTCCGCGTTGCGGTTTTCCTTGTCTATTTCGCCGGACGAGGCGGCAACGATTGTTCCGTCTTTTTCCGCGACGAAGTAGCAGACGTGCGAGCGCATGGTTTCAATCAGATAATCCGGGTCGTGAATAGGGAACGGGTAGGAGGCAAACACCCGCCGGTAGAGTTCCGCCAGCGCTGTCGCGTCGGCTTCGCCCGCCGGACGCAACGTGTAATCTGCGGACAGCGGCCTGCCGGGCCGGCCGTTTTTCGACTGTGCCAGCGTGATAATCTGTTCTATTTCATCGCGCTGCGGATTGATCTCTCTGGCCGGGTTGATGAATTTTCCGAGAAACACCGCGTCGGATTCACCGTTGTAAAATCCAGGGATTCTCCCCTCGCACCGATAACCGCAGGCCGTAAATGCCGGCATGCAATGCCCGGGCACCTTGGCGAAGATTTTGGTGTAGCCCTTTTCCGCCGCCAGCGCATCGAGCTGTGCCGTGATGCCGGGCAGATCCGCCGGATCGAGCTTCATTAAATAGATCCGGTTGTTGTCCGGTCCATGCTGAATCGTTGAGTTGCCGAGTTTTTCAAGTGGATCGCTCATGATGACTTTCCGGGGAGAAAAAGAGACGTCGGAATAAAGACGAGGGCGGAGAGCAGGATGCCGTAGAAGCTGGGGGCGAGACCGCGGGGCGGTTCGATTCCACCGATGAGCAGAACCAAGGTCAGTCCGCCGCCTGCAAGCATGGCGGCCAGCGCGCCGGACGCGGAACTTTTTTTCCAGAAAAACGCGCCGAGTGTCGGGACGGTGAGGCCGGAGACCATAAAGGCATAGGCATGCAGGATCCCGTCGAGCACGGTGGTGAAATGCAGTGCCAGCACGATGGCGATGGTGCCGATCGCCAGTGTGACGAGCTGCGAGATGAACACATGCGTTTTGGTTTTCCAGGGGGTGGAACTCAATTTTTCGAGTAAATCATTGACGAAGTTGCCGGAGGCGGCCATCAGGCAGCTGTCGGCGGTGGACATGACGGCGGAGAAGTAGGCGGCGACCACGATGCCGGTGAGCCCGATCGGCAGGACGGTTTTGATGAGCATCGGCACGGCCATTTCCGACTCAATATCGGCAAACAGCGCGCGGCCGCAGGCCCCGAGCAGTACGCCGATGAAGGCCATGGCGGGATATTCGAACAGACCGGCCAGATACCAGGCCCGTTTTGCTGTTCGCTCGTCACGGCAGGCATACATGCGCTGGTAGAGTGTCATGCCGATCAGCCAGATCGGGATGATGGTGATCATCCAATTGATGAAAGTTATCGGTTCAATGTGGGTCAGGCTGAGGTGCTCCGGCGGCAGGGCCTCACGCAGGGCGCGGAAGCCTCCAATGCGCCAGAGTGCGGCGGGCAGGGCGAAGAGCAGCAGTCCACCGAAAAGGACGATCCATTGCACCGTATCGGTGTAGATGACCGCTTTGATGCCGCCGAGAACGGTGTAGAGCACAATGACCGCGCCCATCACGACGAGTGCGACGGGCAGGGGGTTTAAGCCGAAGACCGTTTCCGGCAGAACGGTCCCGGCCATGAGTTTGGCTCCGGCGAGCACCTGCGCGCCGGTGAAGCCGAGATAGCCGATGCCGGAAATCAGCGCGGCGAGCAGGGCGACGGGGCGACCGTAGCGATGCGCCAGAAAGTCGGGGTAGGTGAGCATGCCGTGTTCGCGATCCACTTTTTTGACACGCGGGATAATAAAGACGGCGGAGAGCCATGCGCCGACAAGTCCGGTGAAAAGCAGCCAGCTTCCGGAAAGACCGATCGCGTAGCCGAGTCCGCCGAGCCCGATCGAGAAGCCTCCGCCGACGTCGGTGGCGGCAATGGAGAGGCCGACGTGCGTCGATGAGATGTCGCGTCCACCCACATAGTAATCTTCGTGATTTTTATTTTTTTTGAAGAAATAGAGGCCGATTCCGACGATGGCGGCCATATAAACGGCGAAGATGATGTAGTCGATCCAAGTCATTCCGCCGCATCCTCGCGGCGCTGATGGCGCTCGTTGTCGGCGGGTACCAGAGAGATGGCGTCGTCATCGTAACTCAGCAGTTTTTCAATGCCGATCGACTGATATTCATCCGCATCGTCGAGCTTGAGCGTCAGGCGGCAGTCATCGCAGTTGCGGTCACAGAAGACCGATTGGTAGCTTTCGGGCTCCTGATAACTGGTAATCACACCCTCATAGTTGCGCAGGATCACCTTATGCGTGCTCCACGAGATCAGATAGTTCGGCATCACCGGGATTTTTCCTCCGCCGCCGGGCGCGTCGATCACATAGGTCGGCACGGCGAACCCGCTGGTGTGGCCGATAAGACTTTCGATAATTTCGATGCCCTTGCTGACCGGCGTGCGAAAATGGGTGAGTCCCTCCGAGAGGTCGCACTGATAGAGGTAGTAGGGCCGCACCCGGTTCTGCACCAGCTTGTGCACCAGCACACGGATGATGCGCGGGCAGTCGTTGACCCCGGCGAGCAGCACGGTCTGATTGCCGAGCGGGAAGCCGCCATCCGCCAGCATGCGCAAGGCTTCGCGGGACGAAGCGGTAATTTCGCGCGGATGGTTAAAGTGCGTATTGATCCAGAGCGGCTGATGGGTTTTTAGCATATTGACCAGATCGGTTGTAATTCGGTAGGGAAGCACCACCGGCATACGCGTCCCGATCCGGACAACCTCCACATGCTCAATCGTGTCGAGTTCGCTCAGCACCCAGTCGAGGTATTCGTCCGAAAGCATCAGCGGATCGCCGCCGGAGAGGAGCACGTCGCGGACCTGCGGCGTAGTACGGATGTATTCCAGTCCGGCCTCAATGGTTTCACGGTTCGGGATAAACTCCTGATCGCCCACCTTGCGCTTACGGGTGCAGTGGCGGCAGTACATCGAGCAGACATTACTGATGTGAAACAGCACCCGGTCGGGATAGCGGTGGGTGATGCCGGGTGCAGGGCTGTCGGCTTCTTCATGCAGCGGATCCGCCATATCGTGCGCGCCGATAATCAGTTCATTCGGATTCGGAGTGCACTGCTTAAACACCGGATCATTCCGGAAATCCTCCCGGTCGATCAGCGAGAGATAGTACGGAGTGACGCTCAGCGGAAATTTTTTCACCGTGTTTTCGAGCGTCTTCCGTTCCTCCGGCTCGAACTGGACATTCAGCAGCCGTTCAATCGTCCGGATGTCCCGGATGGAGTGCTTGAGCTGCCATCGCCAGTCCTTCCAGTTTTTCAGTGATGTGTTTCCGTCAATCTGACTTGCCAGTTCCTGTTGCTGTTCGCTGTAAATCGGGGTCATTTCCTCTCCTTGTTCTCAGGGGTGAACTGGGGAAACAGGGCGCGGCCCCGAAAAAAAACAGTAACAACGGATGATGTCGTGAATTTCCCTTTGATTCGTTTATGATGCCTTAAAGTTTAATCCGCTGTGCAGGCATAAATGATGAGCTACTCTAACAAACGAAAAGATCATGTCAAGGAATGCCCCGGAACAGCCTCGTGAGAAAAACGTTAAAAAGGCCGTAATTTCTGGACTTTTACCGTGGTTTGACACACACCGCCGCGACCTGCCCTGGCGCAGAAACCGCACGCCCTACCGCGTCTGGGTCGCCGAAATCATGCTCCAGCAGACGCGCGTCGACACCGTCATTGCCTATTACCGCCGCTGGATGAAAGCCTTCCCGTCGTGGCGCGCACTGGCCCGTGCGCCGCAGAGCGACGTGCTCAAATGCTGGGAAGGCCTCGGCTACTACAGCCGCGCCCGCAATCTGCACGCCGCTGCGAAAATCATTACCGACGAATACAAAGGCAACCTCTCCAGACATTGGAAAAAAAGGATTTCCCCCGCAACAACGGCGCAGAGTGCGCAGAGATTTTCAGAAACAAAACAATCAACTTTGCGAACGTTGCGCCTTTGCGAGGAATCTCCCGTTCAAGCATTGCAAAAAATGCCCGGAGTGGGGGCGTACACGGCAGCGGCAATCGCCAGTCTGGCATTCAACGAAGACGCGGCGGTCGTCGACGGTAACGTCATCCGTGTGCTGAGCCGGCTGTTCGCCTTCGGCGGCGACACCAAAGACGCGGCGGGCAGAAAACAGATGCAGGCGCGGGCCGACGAACTGCTTGTAGAAGATCATGCGGCAGATTTCAATGAGTCGATGATGGAACTTGGTGCGCTGGTCTGCCTGCCGAAAAATCCGCAGTGTGCGAAGTGTCCGCTGCGGAGTGTTTGCGCGGCGTTTGCGGCGGGAACGCCGGACAAATTTCCGGTCATGAAGAAAAAGAAAAAAGTGCCGCACATTGTCGTTGGCGCGGCAGTCACCGTGAACCGCAACGGCGAGGTGCTGATCGCCCAGCGGCGCGAAGGCGACATGCTCGCCGGGCTGTGGGAATTTCCCGGCGGCAAGCTCGAAGAGGACGAGACCATTGAAGAGTGCATTGCACGTGAACTCAAAGAAGAGCTGGGACTCAACGTCGAAGTCGGTGAATTCTTAATGACCGTCAAACACGCCTACAGCCACTTCACCATGACGATGCACGTCTATTATACAAAAATCATTTCCGGTCGGCCGCGCGCATTACACTGCGCCTGCTGTCAGTGGGTCAGAATTCCGGATCTTGGGAAATTCGCGTATTCAAAAGCCGACTTGCAGGTCGTCACGAAACTGGAGAAAAGGCTTTAGGCTTTGGGAAAACGGTATGCGTTCCTCTGAACCCCGGAGATGGTTATGGAGTGAAATGGATTATTCCAGGCCGTTATGACGTATTGTCCGGTCAATATCAGTGAGATACATCCTGAGGCAGATCAGAAGGGCTTTGATCTTTTCGGGGCCTGTTTCTCTGCTGCGCTGAGACGGCGGTCGGTTTTATTGCCGCCGGTTTCCGGAATTTGGAAAAAAGCAGGAAGGGGACGCCTGGTGGGGTTTCGGCTTTGGTGTTACCAATTTCAGTACAGAAGGCGTGAATCGCGCCTCAGACGCGTGAAACTGCGAAAAAAATTTACTCTGATTCGCGCATGACTTTCATTATTCTTCTGTCCGGACCGGCGGCAACGAAAAGGAGACGGATAAAATGAAAATCCCGGCAGTCATTAAGATCATGACGGTGGTTCTGGTCGGAATGGGTTACTGCGGAACCTGCGCTGCCGGGCAGAAGGAGGCTGTAATGAAGATCACAGTTATTTCCCCGGCGTTTGAAGCGATGGCCGGGATCCCATCAAACTACACGTGCGACGGGGCGGATGTTTCGCCGCCACTGAGCTGGCGGAATATTCCGGCAGAAACGCAAAGCATTGTGCTGATCTGCGACGATCCGGATGCCCCCGGGAAAACCTGGGTGCACTGGGTCTGTTATGATATTCCGCCGACAGCTGATGGTCTGAGTGCAAATATTCCGGCCGCGGATACACTGCCGGTCGGCGGGAAGCAGGGCCTTAACAGCTGGGGCCGTCCAGGCTACGGCGGGCCGTGTCCGCCCGGCGGAACCCATCGTTATTTTTTCAAGGTGTATGCGCTGGATATCCGGCTGAATCTGCCTGCCGGGAAAACCAAAGAAGAGATTGAGCGGGCCATGCAGGGACATGTCCTTGCCTTTGGCGAACTGGTCGGTGTTTATTCGCGCAGGTAGCGGTGTGTTTTAAATTTGAAGCAACCCGTATTTCCATATCGATATTGCCGAATTTCGAACCGAAGAAGGCCGGCTCTAGCTGTTCGTGGCTGTTGATTGCACCTCAGGGGTTCGCTTACATGGAATTGCATGCGCGTCCGATACGCATGTCCTGGACCGGGTCTGCGATGAAACCGCCGTCGAACACCGATTGATCCGGGTCAGCCCCCCCACGGGCCAGCGGACACGTCGGGCGCATGAACCGCACGATCAAGGAATCAACAGTGAAGCGTTACCAGGACGGTTCACATGAACAACCGAAACCCCCTGTCATGGTTTCATGGCGGAACTTCACCAGTCTTCTTCGGGCGGAAAACCGATCATGTTCTTTGCTAAAGACTTCGCCGGCATACACCGCAGGAAAAAGAGAAATCGGCAGGCAGGGAATTAAAATCGGAAGCCGTCCAGTCGGCTCCGTTCGAGGATAGCAGTTCTGCCGAAAAACTGGAGGTGATTCCCATACAGTGCATTCCGGCAGCTTTGGCGGCCTGAACCCCGTTCACGGCATCTTCAAATACAATACACTCTGCCGGCATACAGCCGAGCAGTTCGGCGGCCTTAAGAAAAATATCCGGGGCCGGTTTTTTATGCTGAATCTGACTGCCGGTCACCCGGGCGGCAAACAGTTCTTCCTTAACCCCGATGGCCGCAAGATTGACCTCCATTTTAAACTGATCCGCACTGGTCGCCACAGCAAGGCGAATCCCTTTCGTCACCGAAGACCGCAGAAATTCAACGATGCCGGGAATCGGCTGAAGCCTTTCCCGGGCGATTTCCGCATAGATACGATAAGTTTCTTCTTTATCATCCGGCATCGTCAGGGAAATTTCAAATTTTTCAGCAACTCCGCCAAGATAGCGGTCTTCACCGGTTCCGATAAACGGTTCAAAATCCTTCGTCGTGACATCCACTTCATAGCGCTCTTTAAACATTCGGCTGGCCGCTTCCGCGATAACTGCTTCGGAGTCGCACAGCACTCCGTCCATATCAAAAATAAAGGCTTTACCCACGAGCGGTCCCCCTTTTATAGAAAGGCAGATTAACAACAGTCGCCGGAAACTGTTTCCCGCGAATTTCAACCTGAAGAACCCCGCCGATCCCGGCAGCGTTCACGTTGACAAGAGCAAGTGCAACGGCCTTTCCCAGGCTTGGAGAAACAGAGCCGCTGGTAATCTGTCCTGTTTGCACCCCTTGAAAAAAAACTTTATCGTGCGCGCGCGCGGCGCGTTTGCTGTCGAATTCAAGAGCAACTAAAAGCTTCTGCGGACTCTCAAGATCAGTCCGAACCGCTTCTTCTCCGATATATCCGCCTTTTTTACGAAGAAACGCGCCGCGACTGACCGCGAAGGGGGTTTGATCTGAAGAAAGTTCATGCCCGTAAAGAGAATATCCCATTTCAAGCCGAAGTGTGTCACGGGCCCCGAGACCGATTGGTTTGATGTTTTCGTTGGTGAGCAATGTGCGCCAGAGGCGAACCGCCTCCGATGAGGGGAAATAAAGTTCGTATCCCCATTCACCGGTATAGCCGGTGCGGCTGACAAGCATGTCGGTTTCCAGACCCTGAAAATATTCGGCCTGGAAATAGTTCAGGTCCGGCAGTTTTTTACCCATGACGGTTTCGAGTTCAGCACGCGCAGTCGGTCCCTGTAGATCGAGCTTGGCCAATTCCGGCGAAAGATCGGTAAAAACAGTATCGGCAGAAAGGTGCTGCTGAATCCACACGGAATCGCTTTCACAGGTTGCGGCGTTGACGACGAGCATATAGCGTTTTTCACCAAGGCGGTAGCAGGTGAGGTCATCAATAACGCCGCCCTGTTCATTGAGCATGAAACCGTAACGGCACTGGCCGATGGTCAGCGTGGAGATATTCATTGTCAGCAGTGTTTCGAGGTCCGCGGCAGCGTTCGGGCCGGACAGTTCAAATTCTCCCATGTGACAGATATCAAACAGGCCGGTTTTCGTGCGCGTATGGTCATGTTCAGCCAGAATTCCATTATACTGAATGGGCATATTCCATCCGCCGAATTCGGCCATTTTGGCACCCAGTGCGATGTGCTCTTCGTGCAGCGGGGTCTTTTTCAAAATGAATTCAGTTCCTTCCAGGTGTATTGTGTCATTCCCTCCACCACTCGTCCGGCTCCGTTATCGACCATAATCACCGGACAGTCTGCCCGGCTGGCTGCAACAACCCCGGCCGGACTGTCCTCAAAAACCAGAATATCCGCCGGCGAAAGATGCATGTTGCGCAAGGTCAGGTTATACATTTCCGGATCGGGTTTACGATGTACGACTTCGTCTGCCGTGCAGACTGCTTCAAAGCAGTCTGAAATTCCGGCTTCCCGCAGGGCGTTTTCCACAAAGTTTCGAGTCGAATTACTGGCCAGTGCCATTCGTTTTTTATCGCGCCACTTTTTTATAAAGGCGAGGGCGTCGGGGAATACCTCTGTTTTGAAATTATGCCGGACATGATCACGTTTATACGCGAGCACTTCGGCGGTATTCAACCCGAGTCCGTGCCGGGCTGACAATACAGGGGTAAAATCCTGAGTGTGTGCCTCAAAGAATTCCCGGCGTTCCTTCTCGGTGAGCCGATATCCGCTCAGAGCTTCAACCGCTCTGGAAAAACCTTCGGCGTGATACTTCTCCGAATCAATCAACGTTCCGTCGAGATCAAAAACGAACGCTTTAAACTGATTTAAGTCCGGTTTCATAGATTCTGTAAATTTCGGGTATAAAACTCCCGTTGAAAAGAAACTTTTAAGAGATTATTTTCAGGATTCGGAAAACTTATCGAGCGACAGGTTTTTGCAGGCGTTTCTTCGGAAAGAAACCCGGCGTTACCAAAATCCGTCCAACCCGGCATTGATCTCTCATCCGTTCTCCTGTATATTCGACCTCTTTAATCACTAATTGAATACGGGTTGATCTATGAGCCAGTTTACGTTGCTGAAAGAGCAGTTTGTCAGGGAATTCAATGGTATGGTCAAAGAATACCGTCATGAACCGACAGGTGCCGAGTACATTTCGGTCGAAAACGGAGAGGACAACAAGGTTTTCGGAGTCACCTTCCGCACTCCGCCGTGCGACTCGACCGGAGTTGCCCATATTCTTGAACACACCGTTCTGTGCGGCTCGCGCAAATATCCACTGAAAGATCCTTTTGTTCAGCTTCTGAAAGGGTCCCTGCAAACCTTTTTGAATGCCATGACTTATCCCGATAAAACCGTTTATCCTGTCGCCAGTCAGAATGAACAGGACTTTTACAACCTCGTGGATGTCTACCTCGACGCTGTTTTTTTCCCGCGGATTACGCCCGCTTTTTTCAGACAGGAGGGCTGGCACTACGAAATAGACGGTCCGGATGCTCCGCTCACCTGTAAAGGCGTTGTTTATAATGAGATGAAAGGGGTCTATTCTTCGCCTGACAGTATTCTGCTCGAACGTTCACAACAGGCGCTTTTTCCCGACACCACCTATGGTCTTGACTCCGGCGGCAACCCGGCCGTCATTCCGACTCTCACCTATCAGGCGTTCCGCAGATTTCATGAAACCTGCTATCATCCGTCCAACGCGCGCATCTTTTTTTACGGCAATGACGATCCGAAACACCGTCTGAAAATTCTGGAGGAATATCTCAGCGGATTCCAAACGCTGGAAACTCCTTTTGATTCCTCCATCCCCCTGCAGAAACCGTTCAGCAACCCGATCGAAATCGAAGAGAATTATGCAGTCGGCGAGGAAGGCGGGAAGGCCTTTATTACCGTAAACTGGGCTCTTCCTGACGACACTCCTCATTTCGCTCTTACTCTGCTCGATCAGATCCTCATCGGGACCTCCGGGTCCCCGTTGCGCAAAGCACTCATTGAATCCGATCTCGGGGAAGATCTTGCCGGCTTCGGACTCGAAACCCATCTGCGGCAGCCTGCCTGGTCCGTCGGAATGAAAGGTGTCGAGGCGGAAAACCTTCACCAGGTGGAAAAACTGATTTTCCAGACCTTGAAAGAACTGGCACAGAAGGGGATTGACCGCGGCGATATTGAAGCGGCCCTCAATTCCTTTGAATTCGACCTGCGAGAGAACAATCAGGGAAGTTTCCCGCAGGGGCTTTCTGTGATGCTGAACATGATGGAAACCTGGCTTTACGACAGAAATCCTCTTGAGCTCGCTGCCTATGAGAGGCCGCTTGCCGAACTCAAAGAAAACATCGCTGCCAACCCGCGCTACTTTGAAGAACTCATTGAGACTGTTCTGCTCAAAAATTCCCATCGCGCCACAGTCAGATTGATCCCGGACCCCGGTAAAGCCGCGCGGGACGAGGCCGAAGAGTGCGCCCGCCTGAAGGCGGTACGGAACACCATGCTTCCTGACGAACGGGTCCGTACCGCACAGACCGCCGAACGGCTGCTTGAGCTGCAGAAAACCCCCGATACGCCCGAGGCAATTAAAACCCTGCCGATGCTTCGCCGCGAAGACCTGCCCAAGGAAATCAGTATCATTCCGCGCGATATCGAAGAACACGACGGGGTAACCGTTCTCTTTCATGAACTCTTCACCGGCGGAATTGTTTACGTCGATATCGGCTTTGATCTGCATGTGCTCGACGCGGACGATCTCCCCTGGGTGTCGCTGCTTGGCAGCATGCTGCTGGAAATGGGCACCCGCAAAGAAGACGTTGTTCAGTTCTCCCGGCGGATCGCCAGAGAGACCGGCGGAATCTATGCCAGCCCTTTCCTCAGCGCACTTGAAAACTCGGGCGATGCCGCCGCCTGGCTCTTTCTGCGGGGTAAATGCATGAGCGCCCAGACCGGCAGCCTTTTTGACATTTTGAAAGACCTGCTCTTCGAGGCAGCCTTCAACAATCGCAAACGCTTCCGCGAAGTGCTGCTTGAACAAAAGGCCGAAATGGAAGCGTCGCTCATTCCCAGCGGACATTCCGCCGTGCTCTCGCGCCTCAAAATGCACTATCATGAGGCCTATCACGCTGCTGAAGCCATAAGCGGCATCGACGCACTTTTCTTTCACCGGGAGCTGGAAAAACAAGCCAAAGAAAACTGGCCCGGCGTCGTGGCGCGAATCGAATCCATCCTGCAGAAGCTGATCAGCGGAGGATTGATTGTCAACATCACCGCCGACGGAAGCGATCGTGCACAGATTTTCCAGACACTGGAAAAATTCACCGCAAACTTTCCAAAAGCTGAGAAAAAAAGTCCCAATGCCTGGAATTTCACCGGTACGCATTCCACGTCGGAAGCACTTCTGATTCCGTCCCGGGTTAACTATGTCGGTTGCGCCATTGATCTTTTTGATAATGGCTACAAAACGGACGGTTCTGCGCTGGTGATTGCCAGATATCTGCGGACGGCCTGGCTCTGGGAAAAAATCCGTGTACAGGGCGGTGCCTATGGAGCGGTTTGCGGATTCGATCTGAACTGCGGGGTCATGGCCTTTGCTTCCTATCGCGATCCGAATCTCGCTGCCACGCTTGAAGCCTACGGACAGACCGCAGACTTCCTGAAAAATCTGCTGCTCGATGAAGACGAACTCACCCGGGCGCTGATCGGTGCAATCGGTGGCATCGACGCCTACATGCTTCCTGATGCCAAAGGCTACAGCGATATGGCCCGCTACCTCACCGGTCAAACGGATGAAAAGCGGCAGAAACGCCGCGACGAAGTGCTTTCAACAACGGCGGATGATTTTCGGGAATTCGGTGAGTTCCTCTCCATGGAAAAGGCGGTCACGTCGGTCATGGGTTCGCCCGATGCAATTAAGGAAAGCGCCGTTCCCTTCAAAACCACTCTGCAGGTGCTTTAAAAAGAAGGTGGGGGTAAACGGGAAAAGGAGGGCTCTTCTTTTCGCTGTTTTTAGGAAAGAGCGACCGCCTTCTTTAACTTCTCCACTTCCCAGGATTCCAGATTGCGATATTCCCCGGAGCGAAGTTTCTCAAGACGAAGCGGGCCGATTGATACACGGATCAGGCGGACCACTTTGCAATTCAGCGCATCCATCATGCGGCGGATATGACGGTTGCGGCCTTCTCCCAGTGTCAGTGTATAGCCGGGCTGGCTGGCGATCATACGGCGCAGCGGTTCAACCTTGAGTGCCCGCAGCTTTTCACCGCGGCAGCTCAGGCCTTTAAGCATCCGATCGATCTCTGCCGGTGTCAGTTTACGATCGATCCACACCTGATATTTTTTTTCAATGTGATGCCGCGGATGCATCAGGCGGTGCGCGAGGTCGCCGTCGTTGGTAACCAGCAGCAGTCCCTCGCTCATCACGTCGAGACGTCCAACCGTGTAGATGCGCCCCGGGACGTCGGGAAGCAGGTCGATCACCCGCTCACGTCCTTCAGGATCATCGGACGTGCAGATCACGCCGGTAGGCTTATTGAGCATGATCCAGATTTTTTCCTCCCGTGAAACGGATTTTCCGCCGCAGGTAACCTGCTGGACGGCGGGATCAACCTTCGTGCCGAGTTCGGTAACGGTGATGCCGTCCACAGTCACCAGTCCGTCGGTGATCAGCTTTTCACAGGCGCGACGACTCGCCACCCCGCACTCGGCCAGATATTTCTGAAGTCGGATCATGGGAAATCCGGTGTTGTTCGAATTGGTTCTATAGAACCCTTTCATATAAAAAACCCCGCCGGCAGCGGGGTTTCAACAGCTCAGACCGGCGGAAGACTTACTCAGGTTTAGTTTTCGGCAGGCCGAAACCACGGTCGCCTTCTTTCCATTTTCCTTCAGCCCTGAGTTTATCAACACGCTCAAAGCGCTTAAGAACGTTACGTTTGACTTCCATCTTCGCGGCATTTTTTAAACTGGAATGCATTGTCATGGGATATCTCCTGAAAATATTTTTTACACGGGCAGGACAGAGTACCGTTTTTGACCCTGTTGTCAAACTATCAAACCGATGTAATTCGTCGTAATCGGTACGCAGCGGGACTCCTCTTTCAACGTTCTGATGCCTGTAAAACAAGTTGTCAGCCGCGCTTTGAGACGAAGCGGGCGATACGGGTCATGGCCTCTTTGATGTCGTCAAGGGCCGTGGCATAGCAGCAGCGGATGCTGCCTTCGCCGCAGGCGCCGAATGCAGTCCCCGGCACAACCGCAACGCTCTCTTCTTCGAGCAGTTTAAGCGCAAATTCCTTAGAGCTGAGCCCGAATTTTTCAATGGATGGAAACATGTAGAACGCTCCGCCGGGCCGAAAGCAGTCAATGCCCATTTCCTGAAAAGCCGAATACATATAATTGCGCCGCACACTGTAGCTTTCGCGCATTTCCGCAATATCCTCCTCCGCACGTTTGAGCGCCTCAAGCGCGGCGCGCTGGCTGAGAACCGGTGCACACAGCATGGTGTACTGATGGATTTTCATCATCGCTTCAGTAAGTTCAGGCGGCGCGCAGGAAAACCCGAGACGAAAACCGGTCATGGCCCAGGCTTTGGAAAAGCCATGGAGATAAACCGTTCGTTCTTTCATGCCGGGCACGGAAAGAATGCTGACATGCGGTTTGTCATAAGAAAGCTCCCCGTAAATCTCATCGGAAAGAATAATCAGATCGTGTTCAACGGCAAAGGCCGCAATCTCATCAACCTCTTCACGGGAAAGCACAGCACCTGTCGGATTGGTTGGAAAGTTGAGAAGGAGCAGTTTGGTTTTTCCCGTCACTTTTTTTTCGAGCTGTTCGCGTGTCAGTCGGAATCCGTTTTCGGCCGAGGTTTCCACTTTGACAGGAACGCCATGGGAACAAGTGATAACGGGATTGTAGGAGACATAGCAAGGCTCATGATAAAGCACTTCGTCACCCGGATCAACCAAGGCGCGGATTGCAAGATCCATCGCTTCGCTGACGCCCACCGCAATGAGAATTTCCGTGTGCGGATTATACTCGATCCCGGTGACTTTCTTCGTATAGGCGGAAAGTTCCTTGCGCAGGCTGAGCAGGCCGAGGTTGGAAGTATAGCTGGTGACGCCCTGCTCAAGAGCCGTGATGGCGGCTTCGCGAATATGCCAGGGCGTAATAAAATCGGGTTCGCCCACGCCGAGACTGATCACGTCATCCCGGGAGCTGACAATATCGAAAAAATCGCGGATACCGGAGCGCGGGATATCGCGCACATGAGCGGCAATACGGCTATGGAGAGATTTTTTGGCGTTCATTTTCATCAGGACCACGCATGAGAACATCATTTTTCTTATAGGCTTTGAGCATAAAATGAGTAGTCGTACCCACCACCCCACCAAGTGTAGCAAGTTTTTCACTGACGAAACTGGCGACTTCATTAAGTGTTTTTCCGCTGATGAAGAGCAGCAGATCATAGCCTCCGGACATCAGAAATGCGGAGCGGACTTCCGGGAAGCGGCTGATGCGGTCGGCAATCCGGTTAAAGCCGCCTTCGCGTTCAGCAGTCAACCGGACTTCAATGACAGCCGTAACGGGAGCCCCGTCCAGATTGTCTTCGTTGATAACGGCCTGATAGCCTTGGATAATGCCGGCTTTTTCATATTCCGCGGTGCGGGCCTTAACGTCTTCAACCGTTGTTCCCAGCAGCTTTGCCAGATTTTCCGGAGTTTCTTTGGCATTGTTCTTCAGCAGCTTAAGCAATTCGTCCATCCTGTTCTCCCTTTGGAAAGTTCGTTTTATAAACGGTTTTCCACTTCTTGAAAATAAATAAAAAAGCACCCCGGTTTTTCCGGGGTGCTTTTTATTCTTGAGACTTCACTCAGAAGTTGTAGGAAAGATTGACCCCGCCCCAAATGGTATTGTCCGTGGCGTAGTTCTTTTCCGCTTCATCACTCAGGCCGCCATCTACTATGGTGTAAGCCAGGATGGCCCCCACGCTGAGATTTTCGCTCAACGCATACGTTGCAGAGGTATGAATATTATAATCATTTACGGCAGCGCCGCCGCCTCTTCCGAAATAATATTCGTTGTAATTGCCTTCCCCGACGCCGATGGAACCGCCGACTTCCATTGAGAGCGCATCACTGAGCTCAATGTCCTGCGACAGAGCGAACGATCCATACCAGCCTTCCGCGGCATCGGTATCGTAATAGATGCTGATAACCGGTGTCAGAATGAGTTCATTAAAGGTTGTGGAAAGATACAGCTCCGTCGTGTCATCATTTTCGATTCCGGATCCCGGGAACGTATAATGAATCACCCCGACATTCAGCCCAAGCATCTCCGTGTTCAGCGGGATCGCATAATCAAAGGTGTAATCGGCTTCGTTAAAGTCGGTATTATCGTTGCCGTCTTTCCCGTCGATGTTGTAATTCCCCCAGAGATTGAAGCTGAAGCCGCCTTTCCCGACCGTCAAAGACGGCTGGGCCACAGGCCCGTCGTTCAGAACCTGACCTCGCCATACATAGGCTGAATAAAGCCCGACATCTGCGCTGACAGAGACATCGGACTGCGGCTGCTCAACCAGAACAACATCCTGATTCTGTGCCATCGCGACGGCAGCAGTTATCCCGACTGTAAATGCGAATAAAAACTTTTTCATAATGGAACCTTACCTCCTGTTTTCAGTCCTTTTCCACTCCGCAACATCCTCATGCCTGCGGAGCCCTGTTAATGCGAAGAGGCGTATCACGTACCCCCTTCGGTTGCAAATCAAATTTTAGAGTAACCGTCGTGCTCAACAAACCGTCTTCAGGGGTTGTGATTCACGCACTGTAGGTTGATGCAGACGTTGCCCCGCCGCGCCCGGTCCAGTTTGTATGAAAAAATTCGCCGCGTGGCCGGTCAATCCGTTCATAGGTATGCGCTCCGAAGTAATCGCGCTGAGCCTGCAGCAGATTGGCCGGAAGACGGGCTGTGCGATATCCGTCGTAATAGGCCAGTGCCGCACTGATTGCAGGCATCGGAATGCCAAGCTCAACCGCTGTACAGACTGCCCGGCGCCAGCCCGCCTGTGCTCTTTCGACAGCCGCCTTGAAAAACGGATCAAGCAGCAGATTGACAAGGCCGGTATTCGTATCGAATGCCTCTTTGATTTTCCCGAGAAATACGGAGCGGATAATGCAGCCCCCGCGCCACATCAGTGCAATACCGCCATTGTTAAGCTGCCAACCGTATTCCCCGGCCGCCGCACGCATCAGCTGATAGCCCTGCGCATAGGAAACAATCTTAGAGGCATAAAGCGCCTGTCTGAGATCTTCGATCATGGCGCTCTTATCTCCTTTAAAACCTGCGGACGGCCCGCGCAGAACCTGCGATGCTTCAGTCCGCTCCTCCTTAAGGGCAGAAAGACAGCGGGCAAAGACGGCCTCGCCGATCAGTGTCAGCGGCTGCCCGAAATCCAGCGCGGAAACTGCGGTCCATTTACCGGTTCCCTTCTGGCCTGCCGCGTCAAGAATCCAGTCAATCACCG
Source organism: Verrucomicrobiota bacterium (assembly GCA_030153935.1). Taxonomy (GTDB): domain Bacteria; phylum Verrucomicrobiota; class Kiritimatiellia; order Kiritimatiellales; family Tichowtungiaceae; genus Tichowtungia. Next base: position 18,479 of record JASKKX010000021.1, read on the forward strand.
CTTCCCCGTCTTCCGTCTTGTAAGCGAGGATATCGCGGGTGATCTCAATCAGGTAGGAATTAAGGTCGCCCGTGTTCCATTTTTCAAAAACAGCGCACATTTCTTCATTGGACATGCCGAGGCCTTCTTTCATCATCTGATAGGTCTCGCAGATCATCTGCATATCACCGTATTCGATTCCGTTGTGGACCATTTTCACAAAATGTCCCGCTCCGTTTTCTCCAACCCAGTCACAGCAGGGTTCGCCCGTTTCAGTATGGGCGGAAATCTTTTGAAAGATCGGTTTCACCGCTTCCCATGCGGCGGGGGACCCGCCCGGCATAATCGACGGGCCTTTCAGTGCCCCCTCTTCTCCGCCGGATACTCCGGCGCCGATGTAGAGAAGACCCTTGCTTTCAACATATTGTGTGCGCCGGATCGTATCGGGGTAATGGCTGTTCCCGCCGTCAATAAGGATGTCTCCCTTTTCAAGATACGGAAGAACCGATTCAATAAACGCATCGACTGCGTTTCCGGCTTTAATCATGCACATTACTTTGCGCGGTCGTTCGAGACGGGCGCACAGTTCTTCAATACTGTGACAACCGATCAGGTTTTTTCCGGCACCGCGACCGTTTACAAAAGCATCCACTTTTTCAACCGTTCGGTTGAATACTGCCACGGTAAACCCCTTGCTCTCCATGTTGAGAACCAGGTTTTCACCCATCACTGCCAGTCCGACCAATCCGATATCCGCTTTTTTCATCTCAGGTCCCTTTCATGAATAATCAGGGCGGTATTATAAACGTCCAGCTCCAAAGGCCAAGCCTCGGTTAAGGAATCAAACGTGACCGGTTTACGCCGATCTTTACCCAATCGATGTCAGCGAAACGCTTTTCGAGATCACGGACTGTCTTCTCTGTCCTGTCATCCGGCGCTTTGCACCGGCTGATCATCCGGCCCATGCGTTGAACGACTTGCCTGCGGGGTGCCTGCCCGCTACAGTCTTCGTCATCACGGACAGCGTGACATCATCAGAAAATTAATTCAGAAAACAGGGAGAAGATATCTATGACCGATCTGCTCAGAATCCTGCTGGAACAGGAGCAGCAACTGCAGTTCAACCAATTCAATTCGGATACGGCATGGCGTTTGGGATCGTGGCTTGTAAAAAAACGGCAAAGAGAGAATCTGGCCATCGCCATTGATATCACGACAGCCGGACACCAGTTGTTTCATTACGCCGCCAATGGAACCTCCCCCGACAACGGGGCCTGGATTGCGCGAAAGGCAAGAACAGTAGCTTATTTCTGTCACTCCAGCTACTATATGGGCCGCAGTCTCGCGGCAGAAAATAAAACCGCTTCAGAGCGGTTTTATGTCGATGAAAAAGAATACTGTTTCCATGGGGGCGGTTTCCCGATCTTTCTTAAAGGCACGGGGGTGATCGGTTCCCTCGTTATCTCGGGATTGAAGCAGAAAGAAGACCACGATCTGGCTGTTCAGGCTCTTTCCCGCATCCTGAGGAAACCGGAGGGTTCTGTCCCGCGCTTTTAACCTCGGCGCCTGAATCGGCTGAAATAACGGATTGATATTTCCGGGTTAATTCGTTATATTGGTCAGATTGCCATGCATCGAAAAAAAACGATATAGGAGGAATGAAATGCTTAATTTTACATACTACAACCCAACCCGGATTATTTTCGGAAAAGGAACCATCTCCCAAGTCGGCAGCCAGGCTGCCGGATTCGGAACAAAAGTCCTGCTTCATTATGGAAGCGGTTCCATTAAGAAGAATGGAGTTTACGATCAGGTGACGGCATCGCTCAAAGCGGCCGGTCTGAATGTCATTGAGCTCGGCGGCGTCGTTCCGAATCCCCGGCTTTCACTGGTCCGGGAGGGAATCGAAATCTGCAAACGGGAGGGAATTGAACTGATCCTGGCGGTGGGAGGCGGAAGCGTCATCGACTCAGCCAAAGCGATTGGATTCGGCTCATGTCTTCCCGAAGGCGAGGACGTCTGGGACGACTACTACATGAAGGGCGACTGTACCGTTAAAGAAACCCTCCCTCTTGGCGTTGTGCTCACCATCCCCGCCGCCGGTTCGGAAAGCTCTACAGGAACAGTGATCACCAATGCCGAAAAAGGGCTGAAACGAGCCGTGAACAGCGAAACAATCGTTGCGAAATTCGCCATTATGGACCCTGAAACCAACTACACCTTGCCGGCTTACCAGACCGCATGCGGAGCATCTGATATTCTGGCGCATCTACAGGAGCGGTATTTCACTATGGAGCAGCACAACGACCTCTCCGACCGGCTGCTGGAAAGCGCAATGCGCAACGTCATTGCGAACGCTCCGCTCGCGCTCCGCCATCCTAAGGAATACCGCTATCGGGCGGAACTCATGTGGACGGGAACCATCGCCCACAACAACCTGCTCGACCGGGGCCGGATCGGCGACTGGGCCAGTCATGATATTGAGCATGAGCTGAGCGGCATGTACGACATTGCCCACGGAGCCGGCCTGGCGATCATATTCCCTGCATGGATGAAGTACGTCCATAATACAAACATCGACCGCTTCATACAGTATGCGATCCGGGTCTGGGATGTCAGCCTCCCTGTGGAGGACAAAGAAGGCGTGTTCACGGCCGCCGTCGACCGGCTGGAAGCTTTCTACCGTTCCATTGGAATGCCGGTGCGCCTGTCGGAAGCGGATATCGGACCTGAGAATCTGCGCAAGATGGCCGAGACCGCGATGATCGGGTCCTCCCATCTGGGTAATTTCAAAAAACTGTATGCGGACGACATCGAAAAAATATATCGGCTCGCATTATAGATAATCGTTCCGTTTATCTGTCGATAGATTAGTCCTGTGCGGGAACCTGTTCCCCGCACAGGACAGAACCTACAAAATCTTTTTCCGGATTCCGGCAATCATTGCGGCGTCGATCAGCGCCGCGGGGAGTATCCGCCGGATAATCGCTCCGCAAGCTGCGACCGCAGTAACCCGGGCACGGATCGGCGGTCGCGGACTTTCCAGGCAGTGTAAAATCTTTTTTGCCACGGCTTCCGGCGGCTTCATAAATGCGCCTGCTGTGCGGGTCGCCTGCCCGGTTTTACGTATTTCGATAGCCTCTTTGTAAAAAGAAGAAAAAAGGGAGTCCGGATTTTTCAGGTAACGGTCGGTGCGATGCGCCAGATTTTCAGAAAATCTGGTTTCGATCGGGCCCGGTTGAATAATCGAAACCGCCACCCCCGAATCAAACAGCTCGCGGCGCAACGCATCGGAAAGCGCTTCGACCGCGTATTTCGATGCCGAATAAACTCCCGCAAAAGGCAGGGAGAGTTCTCCGACCACCGAACTGACATTGACAATACGACCGTACCCCTGTTGGCGGAAGAGGGGAATGAACCGGTTGGTCAATTCCTGCAGGCCGAAAACATTCACCTCAAAGATATCGCGCAGCATCGCGCGCGACGCGTCCTCCACCGCCGAAGTCAGCCCGAACCCGGCATTATTGATGAGTGCGCCAAGCTGTCCGCCGAACCGGTCGAGCACGACGCCGACCGCGTCCGCAATCGAGCCGCTGTCGGTTACGTCGAGAGCGACGGGATCAAATCCTTCGGCGCGCAGTTTCGCAAGGTCTTCTGTTTTGCGCGCGGTCGGAGCCACCTGCCAGTTGTGTTCTTTAAGCAGCCGTGCCGTCGCCAGGCCGATGCCTGACGAGCAGCCCGTCACCAGAACCGTCTTTTTTTCTACCGCCCGAGCTTTCATCTGTTTTTTTAACCTGGACAAACTCTACCGGATTTTTCAATCCCTGGAAACACATCATTCATCACTTGAATATATCCTGCCAGTTGCCGGTGGTGGAGGCTTTGGCGTATTCCGTGGAACGGTTTTCAAAAAAGTTGGTGTGCTCGACGCCATTGAGCATGTAGTCGAGCCACGGCAGCGGATTCTCCGGCGCAGTGTAAATACTTTTGAGCCCGATGCCGATGAGGCGGCGGTTGGCGATGTAGCGAATGTACTGCTTTACTTCGCCGGGGGTAAGTCCTTCGACGGCCCCCAATTCGAAGGCGGTGTCGATGAAGCGGTCTTCGAGTTCGACGGACCGCTCGGCGGCGCAGTAGATTTCGTATTTCAGTTTGTCGGTCCAGAGGTCGGGATGCTCTTTGATAAACGCTTTGAAGAGCATGGACATCGATTCGACGTGCAGACTTTCATCGCGGATGCTCCAGGTGACGATCTGGCCCATACCTTTCATTTTATTAAAGCGCGGGAAGTTCATCAGAATGGCGAAACTGCTGAAGAGCTGAATGCCTTCGGTGAAGGCGCTGTAAACCGCCATGGTTTTCGCCATATCGAACGGCGTATCCATATTGAAGTTGAGCAGAAACTCGTGTTTTTCTGCCATTTCCGCGATTTCCAGAAAAGCGGTGTATTCCTCGTCACCGAGGCCGAGCGTTTCGAGCAGCAGGGAGTAGGCGTCCTGATGAACCGCCTCCATGGCGGCGAAGGCGCTGAGCATCATGCGGATTTCCGGCACCTTGAAGGTCGGCAGAAACAAACTGCCGTAGCCGCCGGCAACGTCGACGTCTGCCTGAGTGAAGAATTTAAAGATATTCAGCAGCAGCTGCTTGTCTTCTTCAGGCAGCTTCCCGTTGAAATCCTTCAGGTCATCGGCCAGATTGACTTCATCGGGAATCCAGTGCATCTGCTGCTGGATTTTATAGGCCTCAAAGGCCCAGTCGTATTCAAACGGCTTGTAGTAGCTTCTTTCCTGGAGTAAGGGCATAGGTCAACTCCGTTGAAATATCGAATAATGAACAAGGAATTTCGAGTTACGAACTGCGAGAATTCCTTCGGTTTTCGATGGTTGTTGTTTGTTTAGTTTTTGCATTTAATCTTCGCTATCCGTTAGCCTTCGCAGGCGAGGCAGGTGCTTTCCTTGTCGTAATCGAGGAGGTGCTCACGGGGTTTCTGTTCCGATACCACATCCGCCCGCCTGACAGCTTCGCTGCGGACATAGTAGAGGCTTTTCAACCCTTTTTTCCAGGCCAGCATGTGCACGTTATGCAGTTCCTGTTTGCTGACCATCGCCGGGAAGAAAAGATTGAGGCTCTGCGACTGACAGACGTACTGCTGACGGTCCCCGGCGAGTTCAAGCACCCAGCGCTGGTCGATTTCAATTGCGGTTTTAAACACATCGCGCTCCCAGTCGCTCAGGAAGTCGAGATGCTGGACGCTTCCGCCGTGTGTAATGACGGAGGTCCAGATTTCGGTTGTGTTCTTTCCGTAGCGCTCAAGAACTTCTTCGAGATACTTGTTTTTCATCAGCGATGACCCGCTTTTGGTTTTCTGCGTGAAGGCGTTGGCGCGGAACGGTTCAATTGACGGACTGGTGTTGCCGCAGATGATCGAGCTGCTCGCGTTGGGGGCGATCGAAAGCAGGTGGGCGTTGCGTACACCGTATCCGGCCCCGTCGGGGCATTCCCCGCGCTCTTCGGCCAGCTGCCGGGTTGCTTCCACCGCCTGTTCTTTGATGCGCTTGAAAATCTGCAGGTTCTGCCCTTTGGCCATCGGGCTTTCAAACGGAATGCTGTGCGCCTGCAGATAGGCATGCAGGCCCATGGCGCCGAGCCCGATGCTTCGTTCGCGTTGCGCGCTGAAACGGGCACGGCTGATTTCGTCCGGTGCGTTGTCGATGAAATGCTGGATCACATTATCCAGGAAACGAATCAGATCGGGAATAAACTGCGGGTTGTTTTTCCACTCATCATAGGTCTCCAGGTTGACCGAGCTGAGGCAGCAGACCGCCGTGCGCTCTTCATTGGTCGGCAGGGTGATTTCGCTGCAGAGATTCGACTGATGTACCCGCAGGCCGAGCTTTTTCTGAAATTCAGGCAGGGCATCATTTGCAGCTTTATCGAACAGAATGTACGGTTCTCCCTGTTCAATCCGGTTCTGGATCAGCTTAACCCAGATCGTTTTGGCCGAAACGGTTTTTTTCACTTTCCCGGAGTGCGGGTCGATCAGCGCGAAACGGTCGTCAAATCCGGGAATACGCGTTGCCTGATCAATCAGATTCATGAATTCCTCAGTCAGTACCACTCCGTGGTGAAGATTGGTTGACTTGCGGTTGACATCGCCGCCGGTCGGTTTGCGTACATCGAGAAATTCTTCGATTTCCGGATGATTAACCGGCAGATAGGCGGCATAGGATCCGCGGCGGGTGACCCCCTGACTGAACGCCAGCATTTCGGCATCGACGACTTTCAGGAAGGGAATCACGCCGGTTGATTCCGAGCCGTGCGAGGTTTTGGTGCCGTTGGCGCGCACATCGCCCCAATAACCGCCGACTCCGCCGCCGAAGGAGGAGAGCCAGGCGGTTTCGGTGTAGTGGCCGGTGATTCCGCCGCGACTGTCCGGCACATAACTCAGAAAGCAGGAGATCGGCAGGCCGCGGCGGGTGCCTCCGTTGGTCAGAATCGGTGTGGCAAACATAAACCAGAGCATACTGGCATAATCATAAATCCGCTGCGCCATTGCATCGTTGTCCGAAAAAGCCGCCGCGGCGCGGGCCAGCGCCTCCTGCGGACTTTTCTCGGTCGGGAGCATATAGCGGTCTTCAAGCGTTTTGCGTCCGAATTCGGACAGCAGGTTGTCGCGGGAGGTTTCAATCTGAATATTCATGCTAAGCCTTATCGGTTGGGATCTGTTAGTAATTCAGTCATCTTATTGGCCTTTTTACGGGAAATAAAAAACCATGCAAGTAAAAATAGCACAATATATTGTATTAAGTTCAGTATCATATACCAGATAACGTGTTGCATCTTTTGAAAATGAACAGTAAGAGACAGGCCTGACGGTTTTTTTCAGGAAGACTCCGGAACGCATAAATCTGCAGGGAGCTCTGTCTGGCGGAATTTCAGATGGGTTATTTCCGTCGATACGCAGACGGAGGCATTCCTGTTATTTTACGGAATTGCCGGGTGAAGTAGTTGCTGTCGTTGAAGCCGGTTTCGAGAGCAATCCCGGTGATTGAAAGGTCGGTGCTGTTCAGCAGGGTCATCGCCTTCTGGATTCGAAGGCGCAGCAGATATTCAATCGGTGTCTTCCCGGTGGCTTTGCGGAAAACACGCATCAGGTTGCTGCGCGACATGTGGGCGATCTTCACTAGATCGGGGAGTTTCCAATCTTTGGAAAAGTCGTTTTCCAGTGCACCGATTACCTTTCCTACCCGTAACAAGGCATGCGCTTCGATGGTTTCGCTTTCCATATATGCCCGGGAAAGGTAGACGATCAATTCCAGCAGTTTGGCCCGCAGGGCGACTTCGTATCCGGGAAATTTCTCAGTACTCTCTTTTTCTATCTCCCGGGTAAGCTGCTCTGCGTGAGCGAGCGACACCCGATGGAGATGAAGATGGCTGGCAAAACGATGCTGCTGGCGGTAGGAGGGTTCCAGCATGAACATGGCACAGTAACCCGGCAGTCTGCGCAGGTCATTTTCCGGAAAACCGATCTTTTCGGGATCATACATAATGTTGGCCAAACCAAGATTCTGCCGGTCATGGAAAAAATGGCGCTGCTGACCCTGAAGCAGAAAAACATCTCCGCTGGCCACCGGGAAATCATTCCCTTCGAGGCAGTGCAGTGCGCTGCCCTGAGTGACGATTACCAGTTCGCAGAAATCATGGCGGTGTTCCACCTCTGTCAGATCGTGCGGATGCGACGGGCTGTGCGATGGAGTGGTCCGTACCCGCCGAATTGCAAGTGGAAAACATGCCGGATCAAAATAATATGTGCTCCCGGAAACTGTCTCGATTATCCTCATGGGAATATTATGCTTGTTTTTGGGAAAATACTCAAGGCACATATCTCTGCTGTTTGAAATAGTCGACAATAGTTTAAGGAGATCAGGATGGAATACTTGTTGGGGATTGATGTCGGCAGCTCATCGGTGAAAGCGTCGTTGCTGGATGTTCACTCGGGGGCTTGCGCAGGCAGTGCGTTTTATCCGGAAACGGAGCAGAAAATTTCATCACCGCATCCCGGATTTGCTGAACAGGACCCTCAGCTTTGGTACGATTGTGCGAAAGACGCTGTCCGCGATGCAATGCGGCAGGCCGGGGCGGCAGCCGATGATGTAAAAGCGATCGGCATTGCCTACCAGATGCATGGGCTGGTCTGCGTGGATAAAGATCAGCATGTGCTGCGCCCTGCCATTATTTGGTGCGACAGCCGGGCTGTTCCCTACGGGCAGGCTGTTTTTGATGCCGTTGGCGCAGAAAAATGTCTCAGCCACCTGATGAATTCGCCGGGGAACTTCACCGCCGCCAAGCTGGCCTGGGTGAAAGACAACGAACCGGAGCTGTTTGTGAAAATTGACAAGATTATGCTTCCGGGAGACTGGTTGGCGATGAAGCTGACCGGCGATGCACGCACCACAGTATCCGGACTTTCAGAAGGCATTTTCTGGGATTTTCAGGAGGAAAAGATTTGCGGCTTTCTGCTCGATCAGTTCGGATTCGACCCGCATCTGCTGGCGGATACAGTTCCGACCTTCGGGACTCAGGGAGTTCTCTCTGCTGCCGCCGCCGCCGAGTTCGGGCTGAAAGCCGGGATTCCGGTTGCATACCGCGCGGGCGACCAGCCGAATAATGCGTTTTCTCTCAATGTGCTCAATCCCGGAGAAATTGCGGCCACCGCCGGAACGTCCGGCGTGGTCTACGGGGTGACCTCTGCGAAACAGTACGATCCGCAATCGCGCGTCAACACGTTTGTGCACGTCAACCATACCCTGGCCGATCCGCGTTTGGGTGTAATGCTCTGCGTCAACGGAACCGGCATCCTGAATGCATGGCTAAAACGGCTGCTCGGCGATATATCTTATCGCGAAATGGATTCGCTGGCTGAGACGGTGCCGGTCGGCAGCGCCGGAGTAACCGTCCTGCCGTTCGGCAACGGCGCCGAACGTGTGCTGGGCAACCGCAACATCGGCGCACAGGTTGCAGGACTCGATTTCAACCGTCATTCGCGCGCCCATCTCTGCCGCGCGGTGCAGGAGGGGATTGTCTTTTCATTCATGTACGGTATGGAAGTGATGAAAGAAACCGGAATCGAAATCGAAACCATTCGTGCCGGATTTGCCAATATGTTCATGAGCGGTGTATTCTGTGAAACGCTCTCCGGGATCAGCGGCGCGGCGATTGAGCTTTATGAAACCGACGGGTCGCTTGGCGCGGCACGTGGCGCGGGCATCGGCGCCGGGATCTACGGATCGTTTGAGGAAGCTTTCCAAACGCTGGAAAAACGAAAGGAAGTTTTTCCCGGGACCGGAAACTTTGCCGAGGCATATGCGGCATGGAAAAAACATTTGAACGGAGTTTTAAATCAATAAGGAGAAAAGAATGAGTATTATAACCGGAGCAAAAGAATATTTTCCAGGGATTGGAAAAATAAAATTTGAGGGTCGCGAAAGCGACAACCCGCTGGCATTCAAATGGTATGATGAAAATGCCGTCGTGGCCGGTAAACCGCTGAAGGACCATTTACGCTTTGCCATCGCTTACTGGCATACGTTTTGCGCCACCGGCGGCGACCCGTTCGGCGGAGCAACAAAAGCGTTTCCATGGCTGGAGGGTGCGGATGCGGATCTTCGTGCGAGAAATAAAATGGATGCGGCATTCGAGTTTTTCACCAAAATCGGTGTTCACTACTACTGCTTCCACGACTTTGATCTCGTTGAAGAGGGGGACAGCCTGGCTGAATCCACCCGCCGGCTGCAGGCGATCGTTGAGTATGCAAAAGAAAAGCAAAAAGCATCCGGAGTAAAACTGCTGTGGAGCACTTCGAATCTGTTCAGCAATGCCCGCTATATGAACGGTGCCGGCACCAACCCGGATTTCGGAACCGTGGCCTATGCCGGGGCGCAGCTCAAAAACGCAATTGATACCATGATGGCACTCGGCGGCGAAAACTATGTTTTTTGGGGCGGTCGGGAAGGGTATATGAGCCTGCTGAATACGGACATGAAGAAAGAGCTGGATCATCTCGCCCGTCTTTTGACCATGACACGTGACTACGCCCGGAGCCAGGGATTCAAAGGCAGCTTTTTCATTGAACCGAAACCAATGGAACCCACGAAGCATCAGTACGATTTTGACAGTGCAACCGCCATCGGTTTTTTGCGGGAATACGGTCTCGAAAAAGACTTCAAGTTAAACATCGAAGTGAACCACGCCACCTTGGCACAGCACACCTTTCAGCATGAGCTGCAGGTTGCCGCCAATGCCGGAATGCTCGGCAGCATGGACGCCAACCGCGGCGACTATCAGAACGGCTGGGATACCGATCAGTTCCCGGTTAATCTCTATGAAACCGTGGAAGCGATGCTCGTCATTCTCGAAGCCGGCGGCCTGCAGGGCGGCGGAACGAATTTCGATGCCAAACCGCGGCGGAATTCGACGGATCTGGAAGATATCTTCATCGCCCATATTTCCGGAATGGATACCTTTGCCCGTGCTTTGATCATTGCCGACAACGTTCTGACCCGATCCCCGTATAAGAAGATGCGTGCGGAGCGTTATGCCTCTTTCGACAGCGGCAAGGGCCTTGAGTTCGCCGACGGCAAACTGACTCTGGAGCAACTCGCTGCCATCGGCGCAGAACTTGGGGAACCGAAACAGATCAGCGGCAAACAGGAACTCTATGAATCACTGATCAATCAGTATATCTGATTCCGGACAATCCAAATCCCCTGATGCAGCACGCAGCGGCACGGTTCTTCCTTTCGTGTTTTTTCAAAAACCACAAAGGAATGGAGAACCGTACCGCTGGGCTGAGAGCGCGGATTACAGCCAGGTATGTTAAGGGCGGCGGGCTTGATAACGGGGGCCGATCTCCTGATGGGACTGGTGCTGACTGTTGCGCGGCGTGTTGTGGAGCTGGCTGAACGGGTCAGGGCCGGGGAATGGGACAAGAGTGTCGGCAGGAACTGGTTCGGTATCGATGTTCACCACTCGCACAGCACGCGCATTTCCGATTAGGGCACCGGACAGGTGCCCTAATCGGAAATACAGCCGCCTGATCTCTGGTCCGTTGACGACGATTCACCAACCGGTGGCTGCGATTGCCGGAAAACATGATGAATGAGAATCCGGCCTATGAGTCAGGACCTTCAGCCCGATCGCGAAGCCTTCATTAAGTTGGCAAACGCCGTCATGCCATTCGGCAAATATGCCGGACGCAAACTGATTGATCTGCCCGAGCCGTACATCGTTTGGTTTAAACAAAAGGGCTTTCCGAAAGGCGAGCTTGGCCGGATGCTGGAAACAGTCTATACCATCAAAGCCAACGGACTGGAATACCTCTTTCATCCCGGCGCAAAAAATCATGAAAACAGAAAACCGCACTGAGCCGGATCAGCATTGGATCAAGTTGGTTGCGATTGTTCTTCCCAAGCCCTTTAAAGGGGCAGCGCAGGAGGGACGTGAACCCCCGACACCAGGATTATGATTCACGTGCTCTAACCAGCTGAGTGAGCTACCCCGCCTTTGGAAAGGGCACAAAACATAGAAAAGCCGTTCAGGTTATCAAGTCCAATGTGATAAGAATCTTCACCTTATGAATTTGATTCTCCTTCATCCCGATGAACTGCGGAATAACCGGTGTGTCCAGCTTGCAGACCGCCGGGCGGAACACATTTGCCAAGTGCTTCATGCGGAACCGGGAAAAACCCTGCGGATCGGTCTTCTCAACGGACCGCAGGGTTTGGGAACAGTTAAAAGCATTTTTGACGGTACCGTTACGCTGTACTGCGAGTTTGATGCAATGGTTCCGCAGCTTCCGCTGGTTGATCTGCTGCTGGCTCTGCCGCGTCCCAAAGTGATGAAACGACTCTGGGCGCAGCTTTCCGCGCTCGGGGTCAGGCGAGTCATTCTGACCAATGCGGAGAAGGTGGAGCGGTACTATTTTGACAGTCACGTTCTTGCCCCGGATTTTTACAATCCACGTCTTATCGAGGGTCTCCAGCAGGCGGCGGATACCTTGCTGCCCGAGGTGCGGATCGTGAAAGAGCTCAAACCTTTCCTCGAAGATGAGCTGGACGGAATTTTTCCAGACGTTGGAAAACGAATTCTCGCCGATCCGTCCGGCGCGCGGAATCTTTTCCAGACCTTGGGAAAAACGGCTGAAAATTTTCCAGACGCTGGAAAAAGGGTTCTGCTGGCGGTCGGGCCGGAGGGCGGCTGGACGCCTTACGAGCTGGAACAGTTCAAAGCGCACAGCTTCGAGATCG
>JASKKX010000022.1 GCA_030153935.1 Verrucomicrobiota bacterium
CATCTGTTTCACAACAGAAGAAAAATTCGCACCTTTGCGATCCATTTTATTCACAAAGGCCAGACAGGGAACCTTATACTTTTTCGCCTGACGCCAAACGGTTTCGGACTGCGGCTGAACGCCTCCTACTCCGCAGAAAACCCCTACGGCACCATCCAGCACACGCAGGGATCGTTCGACTTCGACGGTAAAGTCGACATGACCGGGTGTATCAATGATATTGATCTGGCGATCTTTCCAGAAACAGGTTGTTGCCGCGCTGGTAATCGTGATTCCACGTTCCTGTTCCTGTTCCATCCAGTCCATGACAGCAGTGCCTTCATGAACTTCGCCCATTTTATAGACCCGGCCGGTATAATAAAGAATACGTTCTGTCGTGGTGGTCTTACCGGCATCGATATGAGCTATAATGCCGATATTACGAAGCGAAGACAAACTGTGTTCGCGCACTGCATCTTCCTTTCGGGAAGATCCAGATCCTTTCGTATTTTTTCCGTTCTGTTTCACGACTACTGTCATTTCCGTATTCGATTATTACCACTTATAGTGAGCAAATGCCTTATTGGCCTGAGCCATTTTGTGGGTGTCATCCCGTTTTTTGATTGCCGAACCCTGGTTGGAATAGGCATCCATAAGCTCCATGGCCATCGCACGGCGCATCGGCATCCCGCGGCGGGTCTTGGAATACTGAATCAGCCAGCGGCAGGCCAAAGCGATCTGGCGTTTCGGAGTCACCTCCAACGGCACCTGATAGGTCGCTCCGCCGACACGACGGGATTTAACTTCCAACTTCGGTCTCACATTATCAATTGCGCGGTTAAAAACCGCCAATGGATCCTCATCGCTCATCTTTTTCTGAATATCTTCCAGCGCGCCATAAACAATGGCGGCAGCCGTGGCTTTCTTCCCGCGGCCCATGATGCCGTTAATCATGTACGCCACCAGCTCGCTGTTGAAACGAGGATCCGGAGTAATCGTCCGCTTTTCTGCTCTGCGTCTTCTTGCCATGGTTTAAAAACTTTCTTTATTCTTTAGGTCTCTTCGCCCCGTATTTCGAACGGCCCTGTTTACGACCGTTCACACCGAGACAGTCGAGAGCACCGCGCACGATGTGATACCGGACACCCGGAAGGTCCTTCACCCTGCCGCCCCGGACAAGCACCATGCTGTGTTCCTGAAGGTTGTGACCTTCTCCCGGAATATACGCATTCACTTCGCGACCGTTGGTTAAACGGACACGGGCGACTTTACGCAACGCGGAGTTCGGCTTCTTCGGAGTCATTGTTTTCACCAGCAAACAGACCCCGCGGCGTTGCGGACAGTTCGTCAGCGCCGGCGATTTCTTCTTCTTCTGAAGCGGACTGCGCGGTTTTTTAATCAATTGATTTATCGTTGGCATAGGTTCCTTCCATCAAAAAAAACGAGCGGCAGATCATAAGTTCCCACCGCCCGTCCCGCAAGCATTAAGAGTTAACTTTCTGCGGTTTTTTCTTCCTGCATCCTCAATAGGTTCGCTTCCAGCGCATCTTCAACGCTGATTTCTTCTCCGAGCTTGACCGGACGAATGTTTTTATAAAGCGGAAAACCGCTGCCGGCCGGGATCAGATGACCCATAATTACATTTTCTTTGAAACCACGTAACTGATCAATACGGCCCAGTGTTGCAGCCTGTGTCAAGACCCGGGTGGTATCCTGAAACGATGCGGCCGAAATAAAGCTTTCCGTAGCCAAAGCCGCCTTGGTGATTCCGAGCAGAACCGGAGAGGCCTCCGCCGGACGGCGCCCCTCTTCCATGGCGCGCTGGTTGACTTCCTGGAATTTTTGTTTTTCAACCTGTTCACCCCAGAGAAATTCTGTATCCCCCGGATCGGTAATTTTCACTTTACGCAGCATCTGGCGGACAATCACTTCAACATGCTTATCATTGATTTCCACACCCTGAAGACGGTAGACCGCCTGTACTTCGTTTACCAGATACTCCTGAAGTTCCTGCGGGCCGCAGATTTCAAGCAGCTCCTGCGGGACAATCGGACCTTCTGTCAGCTGCTGGCCTTTCTGCACCAGGTCGCCGGAGTAAGCAATCACATGTTTACCCATCGGAATGAGATGTTCTTCTTCCGTACCGGTAGCCGGATCGCGAACAATCAGCTGACGTTTTCCTTTGGCGATCCCGCCAAGTTCCACGATTCCATCGATTTTTGCAATTTCGGCGGCTTCCTTCGGACGGCGGGCTTCAAACAGCTCGGCAACACGCGGCAGCCCCCCGGTAATGTCCTTGGTGCGGGCCTGCTTGCGTGGTGTTTTAGCCAGCGTGGTGCCCGCATCAATTTTCATTCCCTTCAGCACCATGACATACGCAGCCGACGGGATAGAATAGTAGGCAATCGCTTTGCCTGCTTCATCTTTTACAACGATCTGCGGATGAAGGTCTTCTTTATGCTCCAGCACAACCAGACCTTCAACCCCGGTCGTCTCATCTTCGGCTTTCTGTACCGTCACACCTTCGATAAAATCATGAAAATCAATGATCCCGGATTGTTCAGAAAGGATCGGTACGCTATATGGATCCCAGCTGACAAACGTGCTGCCTTGGTTGACACGGCCGCCGTCTTCAACAGAAATAACGGCCCCGATGACGGTCGAATACCGTTCCAGCTCCCGACCGTCGTCATCGTACGTCACCACATACCCGTTTTTGTTCAGAACAACGTTTCCTGTCTCCACCCGGACCGTACGAAGGTTTTCATAGCGGACAATACAGGTTTCTTTAGCGATGATCTTCGGCTGTTTAAAGACCGAGCTGGCTGTGCCCCCGATATGGAACGTGCGCATGGTCAGCTGTGTTCCCGGCTCACCGATTGACTGTGCGGCCACGATCCCGACCGGTTCGCCAAGTTTGGCTTCTTTTCCGGAGGCAAGATTGCGGCCATAGCATTTGGCGCACACCCCTCGTCGCGATTCACAGGTAAGGACACTGCGTATGCGGACTTTTTCCACACCGACCTGCTCGATCTTTTTCGCCGCATGTTCGTCAATGACTTCATTGGCGGCCAGAACCACTTCGTTCCCGTTGTGCGTGTCGCAGATATCGTCACACGCTGTACGGCCGATAATACGCTGGGAGAGAGAGACCAGCTCGTCATCGCCGTCCGTAATGGCGCTGACCTCGATGCCGTTGAGTGTATGACAATCCTCTTCCATGATAATAATGTCATGTGCTACATCGACCAGTTTACGGGTCAGGTACCCGGAGTCCGCAGTTTTCAGAGCGGTATCAGCCAGACCTTTACGGGCTCCATGGGTTGAAATAAAGTATTCCAGAACACTCAATCCTTCACGGAAGTTCGCAATAATCGGACGCTCAATAATCTCACCGGACGGCTTGGCCATCAGACCGCGCATTCCGGCCAGCTGACGAATCTGCTGACGACTCCCGCGAGCTCCGGAATCCACCATGATAAATACCGGGTTGAGGTCTTTTACGGAATCTATATTATCCGGGTCTTCATTGCGCTCCAGAGTACTGAACAGCTTGCCGGTTAATTTATCGTTGGCATCTGTCCAGATATCAATGACCATGTTGTAGCGTTCGCCATCGGTAATGAGGCCTTTTTTATATTTTTCCTCAACTTCTTTGATTGACTTGCGCGCCGTTGCAATCAGCTCAGCTTTTTCCGGAGGAATAATCATGTCAGAAAGGCCGATCGAGATCCCGGCGGCAGTCGCCTGGGCAAATCCAAGGTCTTTCAGACTATCCAGCACACGCACGGTTTCCTCATGACCCGCCACTTCGTAACAGTGCTCAATGAGTCGGCCAAGAAGCTTTTTCGTGATGCGTTCATTCACGAATCCGATGCTGTCGGGCCAGACTTCATTAAAGAAAACACGTCCGACAGTCGTTATGATCACCGATTTGTGCTGATCGCCGAATTTTGTTTCGCGCTGATAGTCCGGATTACGGTAACGGATTCGGGTGTGCAGCTTAAGAACATCTTCATCAAACGCCGTATGCACTTCATCAATGTCGGACAGCAGCGGCAGATGCTCCTGTTCAGTCACATTGGTTTTTTTGCGCAATTCAGTCATGAATTCCTGAGAAAAACTCGTCAGGAAGTAGCATCCCAGCGCGATGTCCTGCGTCGGCGTTGTAATCGGCTTGCCGCTCGACGGCGAAAAAATATTGTTCGGAGCAAGCATGAGGCTCTTGGATTCAATCTGTGCCTCGACCGAAAGCGGGACGTGAACCGCCATCTGGTCTCCATCGAAGTCTGCGTTGTACGCCGTACAGACCAGCGGATGAACCTGAATGGCTTCCCCTTCGATCAGCACCGGTTCGAACGACTGAATACTGAGTCGATGCAGAGTCGGTGCCCGGTTAAGCATGACGGTGTGCCCTTTGGTCACTTCATCCAGAATGTCCCAGACGACCTCTTCTTCACGTTCGATCATCTTTTTGGCACTGCGAACGGTATGCACAATACCGCGTTCCTTGAGCTTGCGGATAATAAAAGGCTCGAACAGAACCAGAGCCATTTTCTTCGGCAGACCGCACTGGTTAAGCTTCAGGTTTGGACCGACCACAATGACGGAACGTCCAGAGTAGTCCACCCGCTTGCCGAGAAGATTCTGGCGGAAGCGACCCTGTTTGCCTTTGAGCATATCACTGAGTGATTTGAGCGGGCGATTTCCGGGGCCGCTCACAGCGCGGCCGTGGCGTCCATTGTCGTACAGCGCATCAACCGCCTGCTGAAGCATCCGTTTTTCATTGCGGATAATCACTTCCGGCGTTTTCAGTGCCAGCAGCGTTCTCAATCGGTTGTTGCGGTTGATTACACGGCGGTAAAGATCGTTGAGGTCGGAGGTCGCAAAGCGTCCGCCTTCAAGTGGAACCAGCGGACGCAGATCCGGCGGAATAACCGGCAGCACTTCAAAAATCATCCACTCGGGACGTGAATTGCTGCGAAACAGACCTTCAATCACCTTCATCTGGCTGACCAGTTTTTTACGGGTCTGTTTGCTGCGGGTATTGGCCAGAGCGTCTTCCAGCTCTCTGAGTTTTTCAGGGAGATCGATCTTACGCAAAAGTTCGCGAATCCCTTCGGCACCGATCCGCGCATCAAAGCTTCCGTCGCCGTAGTTATCCAGCGCCTCGCGGTATTCCATTTCCGTCAGCAGCTGTTTTTCCTTAAGCGGCGTATCCCCCGGATCAACGACCACATAGTCATCGTAATAAATGATATGTTCCAGACTGCGCAGGGTCATATCGAGAAGGAGTCCCATGCGGCTGGGAGTGGCCTTGAAAAACCAGATATGCGATACCGGAACAGCCAGCTCAATGTGTGCCATGCGTTCACGGCGGACACGAGAGAGAGTCACTTCCACACCGCAGCGATCACAAATAACACCCTTGTGCTTGATCCGCTTATATTTTCCGCAACTGCACTCCCAGTCCTTGGACGGACCGAAAATACGTTCGCAAAAGAGTCCGCCCTTCTCGGGTTTGAAGGTCCGGTAGTTGATCGTTTCAGGGTTTTTAACCTCCCCGTAACTCCAGGAACGGATGTCTTCCGGCGAAGCCAGTTTGATACTGGCGATGTCGTTGATGGTCTCAGTTTCTACACCGAGGATGTCTGCTGCACTACGTGTATCCACCACTATTCTCCTGTCATAGATTAAAGATGCCCGCTAAGGGAGATGTTTTCTTTGTCCGGCTTTCGCACTTCGAAATTGAGGCCGAGACCCTGAAGTTCTTTAATCAGAACATTAAACGATTCCGGACGGCCCGCATCGAGAACGTTTTGTCCCTTTACGATCGACTCGTAAATCCGGGTGCGACCAGCCAGGTCATCGCTCTTGACGGTCAGGATTTCCTGCAGCGCATAAGCTGCGCCGTAGGCTTCCAGAGCCCACACTTCCATTTCACCGAAGCGCTGGCCGCCGTACTGTGCCTTGCCTCCCAGCGGCTGCTGGGTAACCAGCGAATACGGGCCGACGGCGCGGGCATGGATTTTTTCGGATACCAAATGATGCAGCTTAAGCATGTAAATGGTTCCCACCACCACACGCTGCTCAAACGGCTCGCCGGTGCGTCCGTCGTACAGAACGGTTTTACCGTCTTTCGACAGGCCGGCGTCTTCCATCATCCGGCGGATTTCTTTTTCGGAGATCCCGTCGAAAATCGGAGTCGCCGCATGAATGCCGAGGTGTTTGCAGGCCCAGCCCAGATGGGTTTCAAGAACCTGCCCCACGTTCATGCGTGACGGCACGCCCAGCGGATTCAGCACAATATCAACCGGAGTTCCGTCCGGAAGGAACGGCATGTCTTCTTCCGGAAGAATACGGGAAACCACCCCTTTATTTCCGTGACGCCCTGCCATTTTGTCACCGACCGAAAGTTTCTTTTTGCAGGCCACGTAGACCTTGACCGATTTGATAATCCCTTCGTCAAGCTCCTCACCGCTTCCGGCGCGATCCACCGAACGCTGCTTGTCCGCTTCCGCTTCCGCAAACTTGTTGCGGAAGGTGTCGATGATGCTCATGATTTTTATTCGAATCGGGCTGGGATCAATTTCGATGTGCTCGTAATTCGCCGCCAGCTTGCGCAGAAGTGTTTTTGTGATTTTCCGATTCGCCGGAATAATGATATCGCCGGTTTCCACATTCATCACGTCGAGTGGAATTTTTTCACCCAGCAGAATATTACTCAGGGCTTCCGTCAGGTCTTCAGTCAGTTCATGCACAGAGCTTTTGTAGCGCTCTTCAATCTCCTTCTGGCGTTTCCGCATATCAGCCGCCGATTTGGCTTTCGGCTCTTCCTTGGCATTCTTGTTCTTGGACGACACTTTGACGTCCATCACAATGCCGGAGGTTCCGCTCGGAGCACGCAATGAAGTATCGCGAACATCCGCCGCTTTTTCGCCGAAAATAGCCCGCAAAAGACGTTCTTCCGGAGCCAGTTCCGTTTCGACTTTCGGTGTAATCTTTCCGACGAGAATGTCCCCCGGTGTCACTTCGGCACCGATTTCGATAATCCCCTCATGAGTCAGGTTTTTAAGAGCATCTTCTCCGACATTCGGAATATCACGGGTAATCTCTTCCGGACCCAGTTTTGTATCGCGGGCCCCGCACTCAAATTCTTCGACATGGATTGAGGTGTAAATGTCTTCTTTGACAATCTTCTGACTGAGCAGAATGGCATCCTCAAAATTGTATCCGCACCATGGCATAAACGCAACGGTTACATTACGACCCAATGCGAGTTCCCCCTGGTCGGTGGACGGTCCGTCAGCCAGAACCTGCCCTTTTTGAATTTTTTCACCCTTTTTGACAATCGGACGCTGATTGAGGCAGGTTCCTGCATTGGAGCGCATGAATTTGCGCAACGGGTATTCCCGATAATCATCTTTCGGTGTTTTCTTTCTGACCGGCATCTCACCGTCTTTGGAAACAATGATTTTGTCGGCAGAGACGTATGCCACTTTACCGTCATCTTCTGCAAGAACCAATACGCGGGAATCGCGGGCCACACGTTCCTCAATACCGGTTGCCACAAAGGGACGTTCCGGGACCATCAGCGGAACCGCCTGGCGCTGCATATTCGACCCCATGAGTGCGCGGTTGGCGTCGTCGTGCTCAAGAAACGGAATCAGCCCGGCAGCTATACTCACGACCTGCTTCGGTGAAACGTCCATATATTCCACTTCACCCGGCGGAACTTCAATGAATTCACCCCGGGCGCGCACCATGACACGGTCATTTTTAAAGGTGCTGTCATCATTAAGCGGCGCGTTCGCCTGGGCGATAACAAAACTTTCCTCTTCGTCCGCCGTCAGCGACTCCACATGGTCTGTCACCCGCCCGTTTTCAACTTTCCGATACGGTGTGACAATAAAACCGTACTCGTTAATACGGGCAAACGTACTCAGTGACGAAATCAGGCCGATATTCGGACCCTCAGGGGTCTCAATCGGGCAGATTCGTCCATAATGCGAACTGTGGACGTCGCGGACTTCGAACCCGGCGCGGTCACGGTTCAACCCCCCCGGGCCGAGGGCGGAAAGGCGGCGCTTGTGGGTCAGTTCGGACAGCGGATTGGTCTGGTCCATGAACTGGCTGAGCTGGGAACGCCCGAAAAAGTCTTTGATGACCGCCGAAAGAGCTTTCGGATTAATCAGCTTCTGAGAGGTCAGCCGGTCAACGGTTGTATCAAAGATCGTCATGCGTTCCTTAACGAGACGCTGAATGCGGGCCAGTCCGACGCGGCACTGCCCTTCAAGCAGTTCGCCGACCGTGCGGATGCGGCGGCTGCCCAAATGGTCGATATCATCAAGTGTGCCGTTTCCCATGCGGATATTAATCAGATACCGGATCGCTTCCACGACATCTTCCTTGTCCAGCATGAGAGATGTCGCTTTGGTTTTCAGTTTCTGCTGGATTTTATAGCGTCCGACACGACTTAAACTGAACCGCGTTTCATCGAAAAACAGCCGTTTGAGCATCTGCCGGGCAGATGCCGTGGTCGGCGGGTCGCCGGGCCGCAGTTTCTGGTAAAGATCTTTCAGCGCTTCATCCACAGAGCGCGTGGTATCCTTCTGAATGGTCTTCATGAAAAGACCTTCGTCCCAGGAAACGTTGACGACGCTGACGGTTTTATAACCGGCGAGCTTCATGCGCTGAATCATGTCCAGCGTAAGCGCATCATACCGGCGCCCGATTACGGACTGCGAATCGCTGTCGACAGCGTCATCTTTAAGAACCAGATTGGAAAGTTCGGACTCATCACCCACCCGTTTATTCAGCGGAAAACTTTCAACCTTATAGTATAAATTGATGATTTCTTCATCCGTACCGTAACCGAGTGCGCGCAGGAATGTGGATGCAAGAAATTTTCTGCGTCGGCGCTTGCGGTCCAGATAAACATAAAGCAAGTCGGAGGTATCAAACTGGGTTTCCACCCAGGACCCGTGATCCGGAATGATGCGGAATGAATAAAGAAGCGAACCATTCGCATGGGTCGTCTGTTCAAAGCAGATGCCTGGCGAACGGTGCAGCTGACTGACAATTGCGCGTTCAGCCCCGTTGATTACAAAACTGCCGCGATCTGTCATTAACGGGATCTCGCCCATAAACAGGGTGTCTTCGCGGACGTCCTCATTCTCACGCAGGCGAAATGTGACATACAGCGGGGCGGAAAAGGTTTCCCCTTCCTTGATCGATTCATCATAAGACAGATTCGGCTCTTTGATTTCGTAACTCACGAAATCAAGCGCAATCTGACCGTCGTAACTTTCAACCGGAAAGGCTTCGCCCAAAACCGCTTGCAAGCCGACTTTCCTGCGACGCGACGGAGCAACCCCCTGCTGGAGAAACTCCAGATAGGAGTTGGTCTGAAGTTCAATCAGATCCGGTATTTCAATGACTTCCGTCAATTTTCCAAAGTTTGTTCTCTCGGCCATTCCATCACCTTCAGGCTTTTATTGGATCCTTCGCCCGGACTGCTTATTACCAGAGGCGGGCACACGAAATACAAATATATTATCTGACGCACAGAAGCACCGGCGATAATAACCGCCGGTCCCGACTGTGTATCCGCCTCTGTTACTTGATTTCGATCGTGGCGCCTACGCCTTCGAGTGCTGCTTTGATCGATTCAGCTTCTTCTTTGGAAACACCTTCTTTAATCGCTTTCGGAGCACTGTCGACCAGATCTTTGGCTTCTTTCAGTCCCAGAGATGTGAGACTGCGCAGTTCCTTAATCACCTGAATTTTCTGCCCGCCGACCTGCGTCAGCACAACCGTGAACTCCGTCTGTTCCGCGGGCGCTTCGCCCCCGGTATCCGCGCCGCCCGCAGCCGCCACAGCGACCGGAGCTGCTGCGGAAACACCCAGACGGGTTTCCAGAGCTTTCACCAGCTTGGACAGCTCAAGCACCGAAATGCCTTCAATCCAGTCCACGAACTCGGCCATTTTGCCTTCGAGCTGGACTTCTTCTTTTACTTCTACAGTTTCTTCAGCCATTTTCTATTCCTCCTACACATGAATTGAATTCAACCAATTTAAATCGACAGTGAACTATGCCGCCTCTTCTTTTTTATCGCGTACAGCATTCAGTACATACAGCAGACTGCATACTTTCTGGTTCATTACGCCGACAACCTGCGTCATCGGGGCCGCCAGTGTACCAACCAGTTTCGCCTGAAGTTCTTTTTTACCCGGAAGTTTTGACAGTTCATTCACCTCGTCAGCAGAGAGAACTGCGCCCTCCAGAATACCGCCCTTGACCGTCGGCTTTTCTTTTTCCTTCGAAAATTTCTTCAGGATTTTCGCCGCTTCGACCACATCACCTGCACCGAAAATCATGGCCGTCGGGCCGCTGAGTTTTTTGATCTCGCAGCCCATTTCTCTGCTGATACGGCTGACCAAGGTGTTTTTAACCACCTTCAGGCGGGCATCGGCCCCGCGAAGCTGCCGCTTAAACTCATCGGTTTCGGGCATGCTCATCCCGCTGTAATCGGCAAGTAACATATAGAGCGCTCCAACGGTCTGCTCTTGAACTTCTTTATACATTGCCTGTTTTTCAGGTCTTAAATTTTTATTTTCTGTGCTCATAACTCGTATGTCCTCGTAGTCAGGCCGCTACCGCCTCTTTCACATCCACATGCAGGCCGGGACCCATGGTACTGGCAATTGTGCACCGCTTAATATAAACTCCTTTAGCGCTCGCCGGTTTGGCGGACAGGATGGCTTCGTAAACTGCACGAAAATTTTCTACCAACGCTTCTGTCGTAAACGAGCGCTTTCCGAACGGAACGATGATATTACCGTTACGATCCATACGGAACTCAACACGACCTGCCTTGAACTGCTGCACGGCGGTCGCCGGATCATCGGTGACCGTGCCGGTCTTCGGATTAGGCATCAGACCGCGCGGTCCAAGCACTTTGCCCAGTTTGCGAACTTCTTTCATTGCGTCGGGCGTCGCGATCACGACATCAAAATCCATCCAGCCGCCGGTCACCTTCTCCATCAGGTCTTCATATCCTGCCTCGAGAGCTCCTGCCGCGCGGGCGGCTTCGGCCGCCTCACCCGTTGCAAAAACGATCACACGGACATCTTTACCCGTTCCGTGGGGAAGCGCTACGGTTGAACGAATGGCCTGATCTGATTTGGTTGGATCAACCCCCATACGCAAAGCAACCTCCAGTGTCTCATCGAAATTGGCCGTTGGATTGTTCTGCAGAAACTGGATTGCTTCTTCAACGCCATACAGTTTTTCAACCGAAACCTGTTTTTTTACCGCTCTATATTTTTTTCCGTGTTTTGCCATGGCTATTCAACCTCAATTCCCATACTGCGGGCCGTTCCTTCAATAATACGACAGGCAGTCTCTGTGTCATTTGCATTCAAATCGGCCTGTTTGATTTTAGCGATCTCTTCAACCTGAGCACGGGTTACCTTCCCGACTTTATCCCGGTTGGGAATCCCTGATCCTTTGGCGACGGCGGCAGCTTTTTTCAGCAGCGCGGACGCCGGCGGGCTCTTGGTGACGAAACTGAACGAGCGATCCTGATACACGGTGATCACCACCGGAATAATCATGCCCGCTTCCTGCTGCGTGGCCGCATTGAACGCCTTGCAGAACTCCATGATGTTCACGCCTTTTTGACCCAGTGCCGGCCCTACCGGCGGTGCCGGATTGGCCTGACCGGCCGGAATCTGCAATTTGATTAATCCCATTTCTTTCTTCGCCATAAGAAAACTCCGCTGCGCTGCTTACGCTTTATCCGCCTGCCAGTATTCAAGTTCAACCGGGGCCGACCGTCCAAAAATGGATACCGACACCTTGAGTTTCCCGCGGGCCGGATCCACTTCTTCAATTACTCCATTAAAGTTCAGAAACGGTCCGTCGGTAATCTTGATCGTTTCGCCCGGTTCAAATTGAATCTTCGGGGTAACTTTTTCTTTTTTCTCTTCCACCTGGTTTATAATCCGATCCACCTCCTCTTTGCGCAACGGAACGGCCGCATCGCCGCCGACAAATCCGATTACGCCCGGCGTGTTCTGAATGAAATACCAGGTTTCCTCCACTAAATTTTTATTGTCGTCATACAACGCAAGATTCGCCAGCACATAGCCCGGGAAAAATTTACGGGACACCGTCTTCTTTTTCCCCTGTTTAACCTCCGAAACATTTTCGGTCGGAATCAGGATCTCCCCGATGTACTCTTCCATCTCCTCCTGCTTCACACGGCTGGCTATGCTGTTTTGCACCTTGTACTCATGCCCGGAGAGTGTATGTAAAACAAACCACTGTTTTTCCATTTGTCGTTATCTCTCTCCGCGTTACCGCAGAACTGTTCGTAAAATACCCATGAGCACTGTATCACTCAGTCCAACAAAAACACCAAGGATCACAACACTGACCACAACGACCATCGTCGAACCCAGCAACTCCTGACGCGTCGGCCAGGTGCATTTCTTCAGCTCGGCTTTCACCTCGCCCAGAAATGTTTTCAGTGCCTCGTAAAGTGCGATAATCTTTTTCATGTCATCATCCCGAAGAAACTGGCAGGCCAGAAGGGAGTCGAACCCCTAACCCCCGGTTTTGGAGACCGGTGCTCTGCCAATTGAGCTACTGGCCTACACCGAATCTTCAACTTGGCTTACTTGGTTTCCCTGTGCAAAGTGTGCGACCGTTCATGAGGGCAGAATTTCTTTACCTCCAGCCGACCGGTCGCAAGTTTTTTATTCTTCGTCGTTGTATAATTACGACGCTTACATTCCGTACAGGCGAGTGTAATAATATCGCGCATAATCTTGCCTTTTTCCAGCAGATTTCCTGCTTAATGATGCGTCCGTTCAGCGGACACATCATTCGAGACGGGGTATCCCTGTTTCCTGTTTATTTAATCACTTCGGTCACACGACCGGCACCGACGGTGCGTCCGCCTTCACGAATCGCAAAACGCATGTGCTGCTCCATTGCGATCGGCGTAATCAGCGTAACTTCCATTGTCACGTTGTCACCCGGCATCACCATTTCAACGCCTTCCGGCAGCGTGATGTCGCCGGTCACATCGGTTGTACGGAAATAGAACTGCGGGCGGTATCCTTTAAAGAACGGAGTATGACGGCCGCCTTCTTCTTTGTTCAGAATGTAGACTTCCGCCTTGAATGTCGTATGCGGATTAATCGAACCGGGCTTAGCCAGAACCTGGCCGCGCTCGACATCTTCTTTCTTGGTGCCGCGGAGCAGACAGCCGACATTGTCACCGGCCTGACCCTCGTCCAGAATCTTACGGAACATTTCAACCCCCGTACAGGTCGTTTTAACCGTCGGCTTCAGACCGACGATTTCAACTTCATCCCCCGTATGAATCACACCGCGTTCGACACGTCCGGTTACTACCGTACCGCGACCTTCAATCGAAAACACATCTTCGATCGGAAGCAGGAAGGGCTGATCAGTCACACGAACCGGTTCCTGGATATAGCTGTCGAGCGCATCCAGAAGTTCCTGGATACAGACCGCACCCGGTCCGGTCGGATCGTTGATGGCAGCCAGTGCGGAACCGCGGATGATCGGAGCATCGTCTCCCGGAAAATCGTACTTGGAAAGCAGTTCGCGAATTTCAAGTTCTACCAGATCAAGAAGCTCTTCGTCATCGACGAGATCGCACTTGTTCATGAAAACAACAATCGACGGCACACCGACCTGACGGGCCAGCAGAATATGCTCGCGGGTTTGCGGCATCGGGCCGTCGGCTGCACTCACGACCAGAATTGCACCGTCCATCTGAGCCGCACCGGTGATCATGTTTTTGACGTAGTCGGCATGACCGGGACAGTCAACGTGTGCGTAATGACGTTTATCTGATTCGTACTCAACGTGAGAGGTGGCAATTGTCAGAATTTTGGTCGGGTCGCGGCGGCCCTGAGACTCAGAAGCTTTTGCCACTTCGTCATAGGCAATATAGTTCGCCAGGCCTTTTGCGCCCTGAACACAGGTGATCGCAGCCGTCAGAGTTGTTTTACCGTGGTCAACGTGGCCGATCGTACCCACGTTCACGTGCGGCTTTGTCCGTTCGAATTTATCTTTAGCCATGACTTTTCCTCCTGATCCCTTTTCTTATTCCTTAACCCAGTTTAACAAATCTCTTTTTTATGGAGCCCACAAGCGGAATCGAACCGCTGACCTCATCCTTACCAAGGATGTGCTCTACCATCTGAGCTACGTGGGCAATCTCTTTCCCCCGTGCTCGCGCCATTCCCATTCAAAAGTAAAAAAAGCATAAAAGATCCGCTTCCTGTTTTTTCAGCTCCAAGAAACAGACTTCTTCCTATACCCAATTAACCCTAAATTGCTCTGCGCAAACACCAAAACAGCTTCCGGTCTGTCACACAAAGGGGAGCGACTTTAGCTGAAATGAAAATGCTGTCAATCATCTTTGAAAAAAATATTTTGCGGATCTGTTCCGCCGGTTTTTCAGGCCGCCTCCTGCTTAAACAACCGGGGATTGCTCGTTGATTTCACCCTGCAGGGGTTACGGGACTTGTCATTTTTTGGAAGCAAGAAAAGCACAGTGCTCAAAATTGGTCAAGACGTGCCGGGCTTTAAAATAAAAATACCCTATTTTAGCAGCTTAAACAGTTTCAACAATAATGCTTCGACGCCCGCCACCGCTGGAGCTTGTAGAGAATCCCGATTTCAGTACAGTGTGATGAATAACGGATAGCCGATCGACGATGCTGGAGCTTGTAGAGAATCCCGATTTCAGTACAGTTGAGAGGGTTTATTTCGTGGTCAATTATTCGCTGGAGCTTGTAGAGAATCCCGATTTCAGTACAGTAAACATTGATGGGTGTGTAATTCACTTCACGCTGGAGCTTGTAGAGAATCCCGATTTCAGTACAGTTCCTGGCAGGGCGGGGGTTGCAACCTCAATGCTGGAGCTTGTAGAGAATCCCGATTTCAGTACAGTTAAGACCGCATTCAGCAATCCGCGTCAGGTGCTGGAGCTTGTAGAGAATCCCGATTTCAGTACAGTTTTTTGCATACATAGCCCACGCAATCATTTGCTGGAGCTTGTAGAGAATCCCGATTTCAGTACAGTTGAACTTGCGCGTAGTCCCACCCGGAGCTGGCTGGAGCTTGTAGAGAATCCCGATTTCAGTACAGTTTTGACGAAGGGCGGCCTGCGTGCATCCCGGCTGGAGCTTGTAGAGAATCCCGATTTCAGTACAGTGCCGTGCCGGTATTCTTCACTGGCGCGAACGCTGGAGCTTGTAGAGAATCCCGATTTCAGTACAGTGTGACTTCGTTTTCCGATTCATTTACGGCGGCTGGAGCTTGTAGAGAATCCCGATTTCAGTACAGTACTGTGTCGACAAGGACTTGCTGTCCAACACATTACTGACTGATCAAGGAACGAAATCAGAGCAGAAGAAGCTGATCCGGACCCGTTTCCGGATCGATTTCTTTCTTGGATTCATAGATTTTCATGTCCGAAAACTGCTGGTCGGTAATGGAAACAACACGTACCTGCCCGCCAGACAGCGGAAGAATTTTTTTGATCTGCCGCATAAAGGTATCGGCCTGTTTGCGATTTTCACAAGGTCGGACATAGACAGAAAATTGAAGCATCAGAAAACCGCGCGCCAACAGGGCTTT
The DNA here is from genome assembly GCA_030153935.1 of Verrucomicrobiota bacterium. Lineage (GTDB taxonomy): Bacteria > Verrucomicrobiota > Kiritimatiellia > Kiritimatiellales > Tichowtungiaceae > Tichowtungia. Next base: position 15,671 of record JASKKX010000022.1, read on the forward strand.
CCTGAACCGCGTGTAGCAGCGCCGGTCCGTTTTGGTCGCAACCGGCAAATCAAACATTGCGAAAAGCCACATTCTTTGGACCCTTGATGAAGCCTCCGTCATATAAGGTCACTTGATTTTCTCCGGCAAAATTAAACCGGAAGATTCGCCGCGAAAACACCGAACCAAAGACGCCGCCGTGCGGGAAAGGAGTGCAAAAAGTTTTTCATTTCCCCGTTCCGTCTGCACATCGCGGGTTAACGGAAGAAGCAGCTGCCGCTTCACGTCAGGCGTCAATTGGTAATCAGGGGTGTCCTGCTGATCCATTTCAACAACCACCAGATCAACCAGCGGCCGAAACGGTTCCATCAGATCATCCGCCAAACAGAAGGCATTGTACCGGTTATGATGATGCAGCCCAAACGACGGATGCAATCCGGCAGCGCAGATTGCTCTGGCGACACAAGCCCGCAGCACCGTATAGCCGTAATTCAACAGCATATTCTGGTCTTCCGCTCCGCGATCCCTGATAAACCGGGAATTCTTGAATATTTTTTGCCAATACTTACGTGAAGCCCGCGCCTCAATATTTTCGGAATCCCCTGACCGAACCCGTTCTGCCAGCGAAAAAAGCCCTGAGTCATCACCATGCAACTTCTGAAGAAGATGCCCCTGCGCGATAATTTTTTGCTGAACGATTTGCTTCCAAAGCCGTTTTTTCAACGGCAGACCCGCCTCAACCTGAACCCGCATGATTTCAGACTGAGTTGAATGCGCATCCAGCGGCAACAGCATTCCCGAGGGAAGGAACCTGTTGTTGACCACAACCACAAAGCCGCCCGCCTCGGTTACTGACGACAGAACAGCCTGCGAAAGGCGAACGTGGGGTGTCGACAAAAGAAGAACTGAAATGTCCGTTGGGACAACCGTTAGTTTCTGACCGCTCTGCAAAGAAATTTCCAGCAGTCGGTTGGATATCTTCAATCCGGCCACCTGATCGGAAATCTCTACAATGCGATTAGTCATTGGCATTTCGCACTTCGCCAAACGGTGTTAAATGAACTTTGCGGGCATTCCGTTTTCTCAACGAGTCGGGATACCCTGAGAACCACTTTTTAGCCGCCTTGATCTCTTTCTGCAACCGGGCATCATTGCACTGCACAAACATAATTTGTTTGGATTGAGGAACAGCCCTGATAACAAAAACTTCCCGCAATCCTTCAGGCATATCCAGTTCAATAAAATCTCCGCAGAAGAGAGAAAACTTATAGAGTTTCCCCGGTCCATAATTCTTTTTGATCACATCTGGATGTTCCTTGCGACGCAGACAGTCCTGTTTACGCCGATAGGCTTCGAGCATAGAAACCACATGACCTTCCCATTTAACCTCTGTCCCCTCTTCATCCAATGCGGCCACTATTTCAATATGATGGTTGTTTCCACCAACCACCGCACGTTCCGCCGCGCCGCTGCCGACGGAAACCGTCGTCTGTTTCCGTTCAATCCGGACGCGTTTAATTACATGCGCGTCTGACCCGTCTTTGCGTTTAAGTTTCGGAAAGTTTTCCGGATTTGCGAACGCTTTCTGAGGGTGGTCTTCCTCCAGCTCGTTCATCTTTCCCTTCACGGCCAGCCGAACCGCCTTGTCAGCAATCTTTGGGATATCATCTTTTGTGAGAGTCTCCAGCGGTTTCCGGATATGTACCATACCATTTGGCTGTTTGGAAAAAATGCTGTCTTCATGGAGCCGTCCCCGCACTTTTCTACCCTGGTGATGCACCGCCCGAACAAAGGCGAGTCTGGTTTTCAATTCGTGTAGAAACCCGTTCCACGGTTCCACCGTTTCACCAAACGCAAGCCGAGAAACATTTTTCATCTTCGTCGATGCACTGGAGAGCGCCTCAATTGTCGATGCACTGGTCAAGGCAATGGCAACGGCATCAACAGCGTGATGGCGGTGGTCATTACGCGTTTTCTCTCCGCTGCCCAGCAGGCCTGTCATGCCGTACCAGCGGCGGACAATTACGGTGATCGGCCCGGATACGGCCTGTACGCGGCGTTTGTGTTCAACATCGACAATACCGCCGTAAAGCAGTGCCAGATATCCCACCGCCAATTTGCTGGCATAGCGGGTGTCATTCAGGTGACGATTCGAAAAATCTTCAAACTCAGATAGATCGTCCAGCTTAAAGCGCCTCAGTTTTTCATTTTTGCAGTTGCCTCGAAAATTTGTCTTAATCCGGGTGAGGATTGCTTCATATTTTTCCTCATCCCCGGCATAGGCCTGATACGGACTGCGCCGTCCTTTCACATGCCGGTTTTCATGATGATGGCAAAGCGTCTTGTTCAGGAACGAATTATCGAGGCTGATGGCAAAGGGGATAATGTGCTCGATATCGAATTCAGGCTGTGGACCGAATAAATCCTCCCAGCCGATAGGTTTTCCGGTATAGGGGCACACCCACCCGCACTCTTCAGCCAGCTGAATCTTTATAACATCATCCGGTCCGGGATCAGCCAGTCCATAGCCGCGAAGTTGCTCTTTGATTTTCTCACGATTTCTGGTGCGTTCAGCGATGTCTTTTATCCGACGCTGCTTTTCCTGCTTCGACTGCTTTATATCCCGCGCCAGCTCAATGCGAATCCGTTCCGGTTTCCCGTATCTGGACGCCACAGAATTTACAACCCGCCGAACATACGTGAGGCTTCTGCCGACTATGGGATTGCGCAGATCGGAATATTCCAAATCAACCGGCGGCAGAAGATCATAGACTTTACCATTTGCCCGGAATGCATCGTATTCCTTTTGCACGGCTTCCGAATAAGACAAACCCGACTCAAGATGAGGCAAAAGTTTTAAAATGGCCTTTCGGGACAGCCCGGCATAATCATTTTCCAATACCAGTTCAGTGAACCGGGCAAGCGCTTCCCCGCTCAATCCCCAAACTTTTTCTCCGCGTTTTTTAAGGGCCTTGTGTTTCTCAATTGAAACCAGGTCCAGAATCACCTGTTCCTTTTTGGATCCACTGAATTCTCCCCACCGTTTCCCGAAAACCGCCAGTAAAGACGCGGTTGTTTTGTCGCCGTAAAGCGTTTTGGCTTTACCCATCTCGACATTCAGCTTTACGCCTTTTCCCGTAATTCCCATGGCCTTTCGCGCCTGAGCGCAGGTAACACGTGCCGACGTTTCAAGGAGCTTCAGCAAAGCGGCCCGCTCGTCCTTTGAAACCGCCCGGTGTAATCCCGTCGCATCAACGACGCGTAGATTATTAACTGTTTGCAGCAGGCGGAACCGCTGAGCTTCCGGACGATACCAGGGACATCTCTTTTGCCCCGATTCAAAAAGACACTCCCCGATCAAGTGTTTCTGACTTTTCAGTCTCCGCTGATAGAAAATTGCATTCGACAAAGCCTTGTAAAGGTCATCGGTCAACACTTTCGGATGATCGCTCTTTTGAGCGTTCCAGATTGCATCGAACTCGCTCTTAAACATATCCCGATGAGTATAACGGCTGCGAATTCGCCGTTCTTCAGGATTCGATCCCGCAAAATATTCTCCAAGAGTCCGGGCGCTCGCTTCCGCCATCTCATGATTCAGCTCTGAAATTCCCACCTTCACCACACCGTCTTCATCCGTTTGCGGAATCTTTCGGTTGCTGAGAAAGCCACGCCTTTGCGCTAAATGATAAAAGGCACGACCCAGCTGATATTTTTCAAGCCGGTGATCCAGCGCCCGCCTGCGCAACGCATAGGGAACAATATGAGCCATTAATTCCTTCGAAATCTCCGCCCCGCCATGCTGCGCAAGAAAGGCGGCATCAATCTTCGCGATCGCCTTTGCGAGGTTCTTGTCATTCGGCAGCAACTCCGCATTCTGAAGAATCTTCAGAATGCGTTGCCTGCGCCGCCGGCGGCGATCCGTCTGTCTGCGCGCCAACCGTTTTTCACGCCGAGTCGCATTTTTGGTTTCGTATCTGCCTCCGGCTACGTCGCCTGTGACGGATTCAGGAAAGACATGGACCCCCATATCAATAATCTGAGAGTTTTTTCTCCCGGATTTTTTTATCAAAGCCCACCCTACAGAATTGGTTCCGATATCCAGACCCAGCGTCAGGCTTCCTTGAATATCCGGGGACATCATGCTTCCTCTCTTGATTTTAGGGCTTGCAGTTATGCATTCTTTACATAAAATCAGGGTCTCTACAAGTTCCAGTAAAGAACTTATTCTGAGGGCAACATTCCACGGAATGTCCTATGGCGGTTTCAAAAGCCGCCTTTTTTTTCGTCAAAAACACCGTTTCTGCGTATTGGACAGCAGGGCCTCGTACTCGGCGCGGCGCCAGGGTTCGTTGAGGCCCGGATGCACCATGATGATTCCGTTCTCCGGAACAATCCGCAGAAAGTCGGCGAGGTACTGCGGATAGCGCATAAAGTTGCGGTAGTCATAAATCCCGCCGAAACCGTCGTTGGTCGGAATTTCCGCCGCCAGCAGTTTTCGTTTTAAAATGCGGCCCGGCGCGGCGATGAAGACGCTTTTAAGCGAGCAGTGCGGCAGCGGCAGCGCCGCATTGCGCACGCGCGGCGGAGTGCCGGCGCAATGAGTCCGGATAAATTCAATCAGTGCGTCGCGTACCACCGGCAGCTGCTGAATATGCAGATGACCGTCAATGAAGTCCGGCCTGCGGTCTGCAATCCGCTCAAACCGTTCGTATTGCGCGGAAAGCTCGCGATAAATATCCTGCCGACGGAGCGTTCGTGCATAGGCGCGAAACACGAGGCTTCTGAATGACTGCGGATTCTCTGCCAGTGTGAAGTGCAGGCCGAGTTGCACTGAACCGGGCAGGGTCAGTTCGTCCGCTGTAAAAAACGGCAGATTGACCATGCAGGATACCGCATCGATTTTCCCGCCGTGCGCCAGCTTTTGCGTCGCGCGGTTAATGTCGGCTGTCATGCCGAAATCATCGGCGCAGATGATCATGCCTTCGCCCTCTGCAGCAGGCCGATCAGCAGTTCGGCGGCCTCGTCTCCGCCGTTAAAATTGATCGGCGCCCGCGTTTCTTTAATTCCCTCCCAGCGGTTAAGTCGATAGGCGTCCTTCAGCCGTTGGATAATCGTGCCGGTGTCTGCCACATCTCCGGCCCCGATTTCTTTCACCATCAGCGCATTGATCAGCTGCTCCGCATGGTTCGGCACAGGAAGGACATAGATCGGCCTCATCATGGCGACAGCTTCGCTTACGGAGGAAAATCCGCCGTTGATCACCAGGGCCCCGGCGCGGCGGACAAAATCAAGGCTTTCTCTTATTTTACCGTGATAGGCGACGTTTCCGGAACTGACGCCTTCGCGGCCGACCACATCCACCTTCCACGGGAGAGTTTGCAGTTCATCAATCTGTGATGCAAATGCAGAGCCGCTCAGCATTACCAGAATACGGTCGATCTCCTGAGGGCGCGGAACCGGTTTGCCGGCGCGCTCCCGCGCGGTATCGCGCGCGCCGTCGCGCACGATCAGACCGATGCGCTTAAACGGTTTCCCGCGCGGCGGATCATCAAACGGCGACGGACTGACCGCCAGATTCCATTTCAGGTGATGATACAGATAATCGGAATATTCGATGAGCCAGAAGTGGGCGCGGATTGACGGCGGAAGATGCTTTTGCCGGAAAAACCGTGAAACGATCAATTCCGAGTTGTTGATGCCCGCCAGCGGAATGCGGCGGCGGAGGATCGGGCGAATGACGTATTCAGAATCTGTCACCACCATATCGGGTTTCAATTGATCGAGAAGCGCTTCCAGCTTTTGTTTCTTTTCATGAAGCTGACCGCGAAGCGTATGCACCCTTGACAGGGTGCCGAGTGTGTCGACGCCATCTCCGGAAAACGCATAGGACAGGGCCGGCATTTCCGTAATCGACGCGATGCCGGTCCGGTCCTTGAAAAAGAAAAGCCCGTTTCCGGAGGTGATGATGTGAATTTCGGCAACCTCGCAGAGGCGCTGGGTGACCACATGGCAGCGTGTGCTGTTTCCCATGCCTAATCCGTTAATCGCAAAAAGAACAACCGGTTTTTTTGTCATATAAGGAAGCAGGTTGGTGTTAGGCGGGAAAATACTCGGTTGTATAGCGGAAAACACGCACAGTATCGGACCAGTGGTCTGCCGGCAGCCCTGCTTTCAGCTTCAGATGTTCCCAGAAGTCTCTCTTGTCCGGAAGCTCATCCCAGACACTGGGGAGAAAGGTTCCGCGCCGGAACCCGTCCTGAAGAATCAACCCGTCGATACCGGGACGGATTTTGCTCAGAAGATCCTCCTCGGAAGAAAAATTTATTTCCTCCGGCGGCGACAGAACAGAAATATGGATTTCCAGTTTTTCAAACTCCGCTTTGGTGAGCGGAGGGAACCGCGGGTCATCGAAGGCTGCGGACCGCGCATTTGCAGCAACGTCTTCGGCCAGCGGACGAACGGCTTCCAGCGTGCCGATACAACCGCGCAGCCGCCCGCCGATCGTCAGCGTTACAAACGTCGCCCTCTTTTCTTTCAGTTCTTCCGGCAGTTCTTCCGGAAGGGTTCCGAATGCCGTAACCTTGCCGGCTCTTTTTTCCAGGGTTTGGAGAATCGCGTCACGGGCAATCGCAATCAGTAATTGTTGAAATTCTTTTTTCATAGCCAGCACATTATCATTTTTCCCCTGTTTAAAGCTAGTTCCGATTGAATAATCTGCTAAAACGCTCCGCCATCAGAAGGAATTGTATGCGTAATAAACAGACTAAAATTATCTGCACACTGGCCGACAACCGCTGTGACACGGCGTTTATCAAACAGCTGGTTGACAGCGGAATGAATGTTGTACGGATGAATACAGCACATATGGATATTCCGGCAGCGGAAAGAATGGTTGCAAATGTCCGCGCCGTATCGGACCACATCGGCATTCTGCTGGACACCAAAGGACCTGAGGTCCGCACCTGCAATATGCTGAAATCTCTCCAGCTCAAAACAGGGGACCGGATTGAAGTCGGCGTCGACCGTGTCCCTGAAAACGGATTCCAGGTTTCCTACAGCGGTTTTGCGGAAGAAGTCGCCCCCGGCAATCAAATCCTGATTGATGACGGTTTGATTGCACTTTCCGTGGACAGGCAAACCGGCAGCACGCTGACCTGTACGGCGCTCAATGACGGGGAAATTAAAAACAAAAAGAGTGTCAATGTACCTGGCGTTCAACTTGACCTGCCGGCGCTGACTGAAAAAGATGCCGAGTTTATCGACTGGGCCACACGCAATGACGTGGATTTTATTGCGCATTCATTCGTCCGCTCCCGCGAAGACGTACTGGCCATTCAGGGAATTCTTGATCTGCGGCGCAGTCCGATCAAGATCATCGCCAAGATCGAAAATCATGAGGGGGTGAAGAACCTGGAGTCGATTCTCGATGTCGCCTATGGAATTATGGTGGCTCGCGGAGACCTCGGAATCGAAATCCCGGCTGAAGAGGTCCCCGGCGTCCAGAAACAGATGATCCAGACCTGTATCCGGCGAATCAAACCGGTGATCACCGCCACGCAGATGATGCAGTCCATGACGGATAACCCGCGACCCACCCGTGCCGAGGTGAGCGACGTGGCGAATGCCATCTATGACGGAACCGATGCGGTGATGCTCAGCGGAGAAACCGCCTACGGGAAATTCCCTGTCGAAGCGGTTCAGATGATGGCGAAAATCGCCGCCACGGTGGAGTCGCAGAAGAAATCGCTGATCGATTCGCTGCCGGTGTACGAACAGCGTGAACAGCTGATGATCCGGAACCACATCGCCAAGTCGGCGGTAGCCTGTGCCGCGGCTCTCCCCGTCAAAGCCATTATCACCAGCACCAAAACCGGGGAAACCGCCCGTATCTGTTCCTCCTATCGCGGGAAGAAACCGATTCTCGCTCTCTCGGAAAACACCAGTACGATCCGTCAGCTTTCGCTCAGTTACGGGGTCTATACGTCCCGGATTGCCGTCCCGGCAACTACAGACGGGCTGATCCGGGTCTGTCTGCAGAAACTGCTCGAGAAAGAACGGATCGCGCCCGACGATCTGATTGTATTCATGGGCGGTGGACAGATTTACCAGCACCGCACCAATTTCATGCTGATCGACACCCCCGCCCTGCTGCTGGGCAGGAACCCGATTTAATAAAAGGCATAGGATCCGTATCCGACCACCTGGTCGCGTGGCCCGGCGGTGTCGCCTGAGCTGCGCAGGTCAATGAGTTCCGCCCTTAATTTTTTCTTCCGGGCCAGACGAAGCAGTCCGCTGATCGGGACGATCCCGCAGGCATTGCCCGTTTCCAGACCGTGCTCATCAAGCGCCAGAATTTTTTCAGAAGCCGCTGTGTCCATAGCCCGGGCCGTTTTATAGTCTTTGTAATGACTGAGATCCGAACTGATTACAATCAGGGTTTCGGGACCGCCCCACAGCGCTTCAAGCACATCCGCCACTTCTTCGGCAGAGGCATCTCCTGCAACCAGAGGCGTCAGCCGGAACTCTTCGAGTGCGATTTGCAGGAACGGCAGCTGAACTTCAAGACTGTGTTCCAATTCATGCGCCGCGTCGGACGTCCGGACCTGCGGCAGACGGTCCAAACCCTGGACATCAATATCGATATCGCCCAGCGGCGTGCGCCAGACAGAAGACGACGGTGCGGCGAGGCCACGCAGCGGTACGCGGTGGGACGGACCGATCAGCACAACACGCGAGATACCTTCCGGATGAATCCGGGCATATGCGCCGGCGGCGACAGGACCGGAATAAATATAGCCGGCGTGCGGCACAATCACAGCTTTCGGGTGCGGCCCCGGTTTCGCCTCCTTCAGAAAACGGTTGATCATTCGACCCAGTTCCCCGGGATCAGCCGGATAGAAGATACCGGCGACGGCAGGCTCTCTGACATTCCTTTTCATACCTGTTTACTTTAACAGGTGCATTGTCGTATGAACAGCGTTATATTTCGGGAATGAAAACAGCGCGGTACTGGCATATGAGAGATGACGGGCTGATTGAATGCACCCTCTGCCCCAGACACTGCCGCATGGCGGACGGCGGACACGGCACCTGCCTGGTCCGCCGGCGAGTCGGCAGCAAATTGATTGCCGCTTCCTATGGCCGGATTTGCGGGCTGGCCATCGATCCGATCGAAAAAAAACCGCTGGCTCATTTTCTGCCCGGATCAACGGTGCTTTCTTTCGGGACGGTCGGCTGCAATCTGCTGTGCGGATTCTGCCAGAACGCTCATCTGAGCCGGGCGGAAAAAATTACAGGCGAAACCGCAACCCCGGAACAAATCGCCGAGACAGCGATCCGAACCGGATGTGAAAGCGCAGCTTTCACCTATAATGAACCCGCTGTTTTTCTCGAGTTTGCGGTCGATGCCGCCAAAGCCTGCCATGCGCGCGGGATCAAAACCGTTGCGGTCACCAACGGATGGATCGAACCGGAGGCACGCAAAGAATTTTATGCGCACATGGATGCGGCCAACGTGGATCTGAAAGCGTTTACGGACAGTTTTTATAAAAAACTGTGCGGTGCAACGCTTCAGCCGGTACTTGATACGCTTATTTACATTCACAATGAAACAGCGGTTCATCTGGAGGTGACTACCCTGCTGATTCCGGGATGGAATGACTCGCCCGCTGAAATCGATGCGATGACAAAATGGGCTGTTGCAAATCTCGGATCGAACGTTCCATGGCATTTCAGCGCCTACCGTCCGACTCCGGAGTGGAACGAGGCCCCGCCCACACCCCTCGCAACCCTGCTTCAGGCAAGAAGTATTGCAGAATACAACGGGCTGCGGCGGGTTCACCTGGGAAACATCCGCATCGCTTCCTGAAGAGTTTCTGTTTATTTCGTCGCATATCGCCATAACGACGGCTCCGCCGGAGGCGTCGCCCTGTCGGTTTTTGCATCCAAAGGCCGAGCGAACCGTCCCGGCAAGTCGTTCCTGTGCGTCAAATCTAAAGCGAAGATGGCTCTAACGGCGGAACGCGCGGAAAAACTCCCCGATTTCCGCCAGACGCAGCAGTTTCCCGACGGCGAGATAGAGGCCTCCGCCCGCCGCAATGCTCATCAGCACCGCCAGAATCTGCCCCGGCTTCCCGGACATTGGAAACAGGCCGTGCACAACAACGACCCCCGCGCCCATTACTGCCGAAGCGGCCAGCGCCCGCCAGGCGGTGCCCCCCACCCGGGGCCAGTCGGGTCCGCCGATCCGCCGCTGGAGAATCAGCGCGAGACAGATCACACTGAAAGCCTCGGCCAGTACGGTTGCCAGGGCGATCCCGGCGTGTTTGACTCCCTGGGGAAGGATTAAGATAAAGGTGAGATTAAGCACCAGATTGAGCACGACAGCCGCCATACCAATGCGCACCGGGGTTTTGGTGTCCTGCAGTGCGTAGAAAGCGGGCACAAAGACTTTGGACAGACTGAAAACGACGAGACCGGGAGCATAACATTGAAGTGCGATGGAGGTGAGACCGGTGGAAGACGCATCAAACGTTTTCCACTCGAAAATCATCTGCACGATCGGACGGGCCAGCAGAAGCAGCCCGACGGCGGCGGGAATCATGATGAAAAGCAGATGACGCAAACCGTCACTGATGCCGCTGCGGATCTGCTCATGGTCGGTACGTGCCGCATGACCGGCGAATACAGGCAGCAGAACCGTGCCGAGCGCGGTGGCGATGATGCCCAGAGGGAAGTAGATGAGACGTTCACTGTAGAAAAGCGCAGACGGGGCTTCGGGGCTCACCCACATGGCGAGCAGGCGATCCACCATGACATTGACCTGTGTAACCGCCATGCCAAGCGCCGCAGGCCCCATCAGCAGGAGCATTTTGCAAATGCGCGGGGTTTTCCAATGAATGGAAAACTCAGGTTTCCAGCCGAAACGACGCAGCATCGGCCACTGCACCGCCCACTGCAGAAATCCGGCCAGCAGGACCGTCCAGGCCACATACCTGATTTTTTCCTCCAGGGTGGTTCCAAACCTTGGAACCACCAGCAGCATGGTGCCGATCCAGAGGATATTGAGGATGCTCGGCGCAAAAGCGGAAACAGCAAAATGGTGGAAGGCGTTCAGAATTCCCATAGAAACAGCGGCCAGGCAGATGAAAATCATATAAGGCATCATGATCTGCAGGAGATTCAGTACTGCCGCCGTTTTTATACTGACCGCCGGAAAAAACGCCGCAATCATCATGATCAACAGAGTGATGACGAACAGGATGATGGCAACCAGGGAGAGAACGCGGTTAACAAAGATCCACGCCGTCGCATCTCCCTCTTTTTCCCGCGTTTCGACGAGTACCGGCACAAGCGCGGCGGACAGCGCCCCTTCGCCGAATAATCGACGGAAAAGATTCGGGATCGTGAACGCGACAACAAAAGCAGACATCACCAGTGACGTGCCGAACAGACCTGCCATCAGGACATCGCGGGCAAGGCCCAGCAGACGACTCAACAGGGTAAAGCCGCTGACGACCCCGGCGGATTGAATGATTTTTTTCGGATCCATCACAACCTGTTAAAGCCGCTCAGCGCACAGGAGTCTCCGCGGACAAGGCGTTCCACTTTTCGCGGGTAAAGGCCACAGCAGCAAGAACTGCAAGTGCAAGAATCGGCCCGATCCAGGCTTTGGAAACCCATTCACTGGTGCCGTACAGCCCAATGAGGTTTTTCTGATTATCAGTCAGAAGGCGGAACAGCATCATCACCCAAACCCATCCCGCATGCAGACCGATCGCCACGTAGACCGATTTTGTCCAGTAACACAGCACGGAGAGAACCAATCCCATGCAAAAGAGTGTGCTGGCCTCCTGTGGAAAGGAACTCCCGGCGCGGGCGAACAGGTTGCCGAGCAGCAGAAAGCCGGAATACCACCGGTTAACCGTTTCAGGATCCGTCGGCCGCATAAAATGAACCATTGAAAAAAGAAAACTTCCAATCAAAACCGCGGCAACGACCCCGAGGCTTTTACGCAGTGCGCCGAAAATGAACCCGCGAAACAGAATTTCTTCCGACACACCGATGAACAGGCCACCGATCAGAATCTGGATGATTTTACGAATAAGATAGGAAGCTGTTTCATCGCCGGCATCCCAGACATAAACCCCGAGGACGGTTCCGAGCAGGTAAACAATCAGCATACTGCCGATTCCCAGCGCCAGTCCGAGTCCAATCAAAGATTTCCAGCGCGGACTTTTCACGAGCCCCAGATCATTTCTGCTGTGCATTCCGCTTATGCGGTACGCCGGGAACAGAAAAGCCAGAATCACGACCAGTACGATGCGGGCTGTAACGCGATGAAAGGGCGCATCGAGCACCGAACCATCGGGAGCAAAGCTCTGGAGCCAGCGGTACACCCAGGGAGCTGCCAGCGCAGCCAGAACCGGCGCCCCCAGCAACAGCAACAGAAGGGAATACAACGGATAAAGGCGTTCTTTTTTCATACTGAATTATTTTCTGATGTTTGGAACTCGCAACACTATAACGACTTTCGTATTTTGGAGCACGAAATTTAATCATTTAACCATGGATCAGTATAATGGATAAAAAACCGGGTCGTCTGCTGGCGGGTGATGAAGCCGTTCTTTCCGCGTCCTATGAAGAGTTCAACCGCATTCCGGTTGATCTCGATCTGATGGATCAGCCGACCTCTCCCCCTCGCTCCCGGCAGCAAACCATCGCTGAAGCGGTGAGTGTTTCCGGACCGGGAACCTTTTCAGGGAAATCGGTTACGACGATTACTTTTGAGCCGACAGATCGTGAAGGCTGGTGGCTGGACCGGACTGATCAGCCGGATTCACTGCCGATTCGTGTGACGATCGATAACGTCTGGACAACCGGTTCAATTGTCAGCAACATCGTCCTGCGCGCCGGCAACCCGCATAATTATGTGCGTATGGTTGAACATATCATCTCCTTGCGCATGAGCATGGATATCGACAACCTGATGATCAGAATCGATTCCGGGGATCCTCCGCTTTTTGCGCGCGGCAGTCTGGATTTAATTGAGGCACTGGAGCGCGCCGGACGCCGTCCAGTGGATCGACCGGTTAACTATGTCACGGTCAAAGAACCGGTGACGCTCGCCTGGAATCAGGGACAGTTTCTGACGCTTGCCCCCCATACAGGTCCGGATCCTGCCCTGACAATCGATGCCGCAGTAAATTTCTCAAATGCAATCGGTCAGCAGCGAATTAAATTCCCGGTCAACAATACGAACCTTCATACCGGGGCAGAAGCCCGAACCAACGCCTCATACAGTAAATTTCTCTACTGTAAAACGATTGGCAAAATCTTCGCGGATATTCGCAATCTGGGGTATAGCAGCGAAAACCTTCTGATTGCCCGCAAAACCCGTTACCACAATCAACCTCGACTGATCCATAACGGCAAGGCGCTCGAAGCCGTCTGGCATCGCAGTATGCTTGATCTGCCGGCCGCCATGGCACTGATCCCCGATGCACGGTTTGTCGGGGAAATCACCTCTTACAAGGCGGGACACCGCCTCGACTGCGATATGGTCACGCAGCTCTATCTCGGCGACCTTCTGGTTCCGGTCAACAGCTAATGAATCCGGTTCGCGAAAAAACAGAATATCTCCTTCTAAAAGGACTCATTGTCTGCCTGAAGCCCATCCCGTCGAAAATGGTTATATCGATATTCAGGTTGTTCGGAGCCCTTTTTTTTCTCACAGGTTTTCGCCGGAGAAATCTTACATTAGCCAACCTTGAACTCGCGTTCCCGGAAAAATCCCGCAAGGAACGTATCGGGATCGCATGGCGGTCTTTTCTGAATATGGCTGAATTCGCAAGCGACAGCTTTCTTATTCTGGCCGGCAAGCTGACCCCTGAAGAAATCACCGCCATGGTGGACGGAACTCAGCTTGAGAAATATCAGGCCTTGCGCAGTACCTCCGTAACGGGAGCCATTCATATTACAGGCCATTTGGGAAACTGGGAACTGCTGGCTCAGTACGCCGCCTTGAAAGGCCTGAAGTCGTGTATCGTCGTCCGGGAGGGAGACAACCGGCTGATTGACGAAAAAATTGTAATGCCGTTGCGTACACGCTATGGCAACCGGATTTTTTACAAGAAAAACGCGATGCTTAATACGGTTAAATCGCTGAAGCGCGGAGAAGCGGTCGCTTTTTTGATCGATCAGAAAATCAACAGAAAAGAAGGCGTTCCTGTCCCGTTTTTCGGGCGCGAAGTGCTGGCCGTCGCTTCCTGTGCAGAGATTTATATCCGCTTTAATCCGCTGGCTGTTCCTGTTTTTTTAATCAAAACAGCGCCCCGGCAGTATAAACTGCTCATAGGAGACGCCATTGAATGGAAAGATGACGGCTCTCCCCACGAGAAACAGGTCCAGAAACTGACGCAAAGATATCAGCGTATCATTGAAGAGATGATTCGAAAGTATCCCGATCAATGGTTTTGGATGCACAACCGCTGGCGTCTCAAGGTGTAAAGTAAACAGAAAAAATGTTGTTTTGATCGTGTTTTTTATGGGAAAAAAAACATTACTTTTAACCGACGGAAAGCCCGGGCACGAAAATCAATCTGTCGCCCTTTGCCGTCACCTGGGACTTGAGTACGAAACCGTTAAGGTTTCTTATCCGCGGAAAGCGGCCAAGGCACTCTCCTATCTGCTTGATCACCTCGGAATCTACACCGACCGCCTCTTTCAGGTGTCGTCGAAAGTCCAAAGTCGAAAATCCAGAGCCAATCGACATTCAGATCTTCGCCCTTCGCCCTTCGATCTCGTCGTATCCGCAGGATCAACGACATTCTATCCGAACAAAGTCATCTCCCGGAAACTCAGCATTCCGAACATTGCCGTTCTGAACCCGCGGGGTTATCGGATGGATTTCACCTGGATCCTCTGCCCGGCCTATGACCATCCTGCGAAAAGGAGCAACATCATCGAACTGCCGATCAACCTCTGCGCCGCCGATGACACGTTTTTCGAAGAAAAAGCCGCTGAATTTAAGACCAAACATACTCCGGCGGCTCCGGCGGC
>JASKKX010000081.1 GCA_030153935.1 Verrucomicrobiota bacterium
CGGTAGATTCCCCGCTGCGAAAAAAGGGTGGATGGGAAGGTGTCCGCCCATTGAGTTTGAAGGAGCCGTTTATCATGTGATAAGCCGGGGAAACCGTCAGGAAACTGTTTTTTCTGATGAGACAGACAGCCGGATTTTTCTGAAGACACTCGAAGAGGCCTGCGAGCGAACCGGATGGAAGGGGCATGTGCTGGACTCCTCGCAATAACTCGTTGGGCAAAGATTCGCAAAGGATGGGGTTTCGGCGGAGCAGCGGGTCGAAAGGGGCTCAGCGCGTTGAAGTTATGCGCCGCCGATCTGGCGGGACTCAGGAAAAGCACCCCGCGGAAAATGGCGGTTGCCTGACTGGCCCGCAAAAACACCACCGTAAAAAACATCTTGTGGCCATCGTGCATTGCGCGCTGTAAATCTTCGGTTTCTTCGGCATTCGTTTTTCTCCTGTCCTTCTGTTCTACGCATCCCGTCCAGCAGATTGCGTCCGAACCGGTTCGCTTATTGACTTCTCCGCCCGCAAAGCGCATTCTTTTCCCCAGCTGAGGCGCGCGACACGGTGCAAATCTCTCCGCCGTAGCACGTCCGGTTCGCCGGGCGGAGCGCTATGCAGGGTTACCGGGAGGCCCTGCCGCGCCTCACAATTTTTCGTCTCGAATCCGCTCATACTTTTTCACCGCACTGCGGTAATCACGCTCCTTGGTGATCTCTTGCATGTGCACCAGATAATTTTCCCGGCCATCCTGAGTCGTCTTCACGGCAGCCCGAAACCGGCGGCCGGCACGGCGAAAAACACAATCCGTTCATCGCTCTGACGTAAAATTTCACCCGTCTTAATGATATCCGGAAGAAGGCAGTAGTCTTCGTCGGTCAGGCCGGGGTGTTTAGCGTCCAGTTCCTGTTTTTCCATAGTCTCCACCGACAGGTAAATCGTCTTCTGCTGCACGCCCATCAGCGGACGGGTCGCTTCATCCATCACCGAGGAAAGGTGTCACTTTTGTTACGTCAATTTATTGGAGTTGCACTTCGTGCTTGATCGCGCGGTGCGCGAATTTCATCGTGGGCAGCAAGCATGACTCAGCGGATGCATTTGCGGACAACGGCAACCAGCTCTTCCGCAATTCGGGCTGTACTCTCTTCGGTCGGTCCCTCAACCATAACGCGGCACATCGGCTGGGTACCGGAATAACGGATCAGTATGCGGCCTTTGCCGCCCAGTTCCGCTTCCGCTTTTTTGACTGCGTCACGCAGTTCCGGGAAATCGTCCAGCGGAGGTTTTTCTGTAACATCAAAATTAATGAGCGTCTGCGGAAACACTTTCATCACTTTTGCCAATTCGGAAACCGGCTTTCCGGTTTCGCGCATGATCCCCAGCAATTGAAGCGCCGCGATAATGCCGTCTCCGGTTGAATGATAGTTGTGAAAAATAATGTGCCCTGAAGCTTCGCCGCCAAGCATGGCATCGTCCCGGATCATCCGTTCAAGCACATAGCGGTCGCCAACCGGCGTGAGAGCCACGTCAATCTCCAGCTCTTTCATCGCGGCGAGAAAGCCAATGTTGCTCATCACCGTTCCAACGACTTTGTTGTTCCGCAACCGCCCTTTTTGTTTCAGATGGGCGGCACAGATCGCTATGATCTGATCGCCGGAGAGTTCTGTCCCGGTTTCATCCACTAGGATCAACCGGTCGGCATCGCCGTCAAACGCCAACCCTACGTCGGCCCCGACAGACAGTACTTTGGCCTTGAGATCGCCGGTGTACTGCGATCCGCAATGGTCATTGATGTTCATGCCGTTGGGCGAAACATGGATGGCTTCCACCGACGCGCCCAGCTCAGAAAAGATCGTCGGAGCCACCTTGTAGGAGGCGCCGTTGGCACAGTCGAGAACCACCTTCAGACCGTCAAGAGTCAGATTGTCGGGAAAAGTGTTTTTGCAGAACACAATGTAGCGACCGATCGCGTCATCGATGCGTTTTGCTTTGCCGATGTCGTCTTCGGTGGAACGGACATCGCGAAGCGCCCGCTCGGCAATCAGTTTTTCCATCTCCTCCTCCTCGGCGTCGGGCAGTTTGTAACCGGTGCGTGAGAAGATTTTGATTCCGTTGTCATGATAGGGATTGTGCGAGGCGGAAATAACAATGCCCGCGTCGGCGCGCATATCTTTCGTAATAAAGGCAACTCCCGGTGTGGGCAGCGGGCCGAGCAGGAGCACGTCGACACCCATGGAGCAAACCCCGGCAGTCAGCGCGTTTTCAAGCATGTAACCGCTCAGGCGCGTGTCCTTGCCGATGACAATGCGCGGACGTGTTCCATGATCCTTATGGTATTCTTTACAGACATAAGCGACTGCACGACCGATTTCCAGCGCCTGCTCGGCGGTCATATTGCCCATGTTGGCCATGCCGCGCACGCCGTCGGTTCCGAAAAGTTTTTCCATCCGTTTCTCCTGTTAATTCCACAGTGCGGCGGCTTCATCGACAACAGACTGGAGCCAGGCGGCGGCTCCACGGCGCGCGCCTTCACTTAAATTCCGCACCGCAGTGATATAATCCGTCCGGGGCGCCTTTCCGATTTCATTCATCAGCCCGGCATCGGCGACGGTATTGAGCGGGGTTTCCAGCTGTTCGCGCATGGTTTTCCAGCCTTTGGAAAATTCCCGCTGCTTTTTTCCGACCTGTGGAGAATCGCCGTCCGTTTTTTCCAATGTTTGGAAAGAATACTCCATTCTGCCGGCGAGCTGTTCGAGCCGGTTGATGCGTTCGGTAAGGATCAGATCCAGATTTTCCAATGCGCCTTCGAATACGGCGCGATCAAATCTGTCACGGATGAAGAGAACGCGGACGTTTTCATACCATGCTTTCAGTGCGCGGATATTGCCGATATAGATCAGACCGTTCCTGACAATCCGGTCGATGCTCTTGTAGACGCCCTGGTCGTAAGACACGGTCAGGCTCCCCGGAGCGGCCGGAATGTGCAGCTGATTTTCTTCAAGAAGGTCCCGGCGACAGATCCCGCCAGCCGCAATGACGGAGCCATAAGCAATCCGCGCCGGACCGACCAGTCCGCCCTGCCCGCCGAGAAAAACCGGCTTTTGGCCGAGCAGGACACCTCGCGGCACATCGCCGATCAGTGAGGCCGTCGCTTTATCCTGATGCGGCGTGAAGTTGAAGTGAATATAGGAGGAACCGACCTCGCTGTGGGCTTTACGACCGGTGCCGCCCGCCATGAGAATGTCGCAGAAGTTGATGAGGCTGCCGAGGGTAACAAACGGAAGCAGCACCGTTTGTTTGAGCCCGACGCTGTGAGCGCCGCCGGACTGCTCTTCAAGCAGGGTTCCTTCACGAACATGCGCTCCGCTGCCCAGGTTGGCTCCGTCGAGAAAAACGGACCCGGAAAAATATCCGCCTTTCAGCTTCACTCCGCGTCCCAGCCGGCAGTTTTCAAGAGTGGCGGGGGCTTCCGCTCCGAGCACACAGCCCGGTCCAAGGGAGGTTTTTTCTCCGCTGATCCGGCATCCGGGATGAATGACGGCATCCGGCGAGATCCGCGCAGGGTCAACTTCAGGGGAGATAAAGATACTGCCGGTCATTTAAGAAGGGCCCCGATGACAATTCCGATCCCGGTAAAAACCAGTAAAGCGATCGAGGTTTTCATTCTCAGCGCAAAGGAGAAAAACTCGATGGTCGTTTTGCCGTCGGTAAAGATAAAAAAAAGCACGCAAAGTGCGATCAGAAACAGGGCCCATATCAGTGTCCGGCTCATGTTTTTTCCTCCAGGAATAACGTTTCACAAAGAGTACAACGACGGTAAAAACGAGGCAACCGTTTTCCCCGCTTACAGTTCGTCGTAGTCAGGTGTCTGCTCAAACGTGCGGTAAATCCACTCCAGGATGGATTCAAAACGGGCATCGCCATGCAGTGCGGACAGATCGGGATCTTTCTTCATCCATTCATAGTCGTCATAACCCAGTTCCACGGCGCGGCCGAGCGCTTCGAGAGCGTCATCCGCCCGATCGGAAAGAGCCAGGCTGCAGGAGAGATTATACCAGACCAGAGGATCTTCAGCGCAGAGACGGCTGAGGCGTTCATCGACGCGCAGACCTTCGGCATACGCTCCGGTACGGGTATAAAGGTCCCCCAGAGCCCGCATCACATCGATGTCCTCCGGCAAACGTCCGGCAACGGCCTGCAAAAACTCCAGCTCCTGTTTGTCCGCGAGGAGTTCTTCGTTATTTTTATCAATGGGTATCACGTTCAGAAAATTCCATTATTTTCGCTCGTTAATCGGCACGACCCGGCGCGCGTTGGGTCCGGTATAGATCTGACGCGGGCGGGAAATACGCGAATCAGGGTCTTTCTTCATTTCCAGCCACTGTGCAATCCAGCCCGGCAAACGCCCTATGGCAAACATAACGGTGAACATATTGGTTGGAATACCCAGTTCACGGTATGTCAGTCCAGTATAAAAATCGACATTCGGATAAAGATTGCGTTCCTGAAAATAGGGATCGGCCAAGGCCTTCTCTTCCAGCTCCAGAGCAATATCCAGCAGCGGGTCGTTCTTATTGGTCGCAGCGATGACCTTTTTACAGAGTTCTTTGGCGATTTTGGCCCGTGGGTCGTAGGACTTATAAACCCGGTGGCCGAACCCCATCAGTCGGAACGGACTGCGGGGATTCTTGGCGCGCTCAATGAGCTTGTCGACGTCACCGTCCTCCTGATAAATCTCTTCCAGCATTTCAATGACATGCTGGTTGGCCCCGCCGTGCAGCGGGCCCCACAAGGCACAGATCCCGGCAGAAATCGATGCATACAGATTGGCTCCGGCACTGCCGACGCTGCGGACCACTGATGCGGAACAGTTCTGTTCATGGTCGGCGTGGATAATCAGCAGTTTGTTCAGGGCTTCCGTCATCACCGGATCAATCGGCTCCTTGCGCACCGGAGAACTGAACATCATGTTCAGAAAGTTTTCACAATATCTGAGATCGTGACGGGGATAGACCGCCGGCTCACCGATCGACTTTTTATAGGAAAAAGCGGCAATGGTTCTCAGCTTGGAAATCATTCGCGTGACCGTCATTGCCAGATCCTCTTTATCGCCGTCGTTCAGCTCCGGATAAAAGGAGGAGAGTGACACCACCATGGCTGAAAGAATCGCCATTGGGTGCGAGTGTTCGGGATAATGGCTGAAGAATTCTTTCATGTCCTCATGAATCATGGAATGCTCATTTAACAACCGTGAATAATGCGCTTTCTGTTCTGCATTCGGCAAGGACCCGTGAATCAGCAGATAGGCCACTTCAACAAATTCACATTTTTCAGCCAGATCAGCCACGTCGTATCCGCGATAACGCAGGATCCCTTTTTCTCCGTCGATAAAGGTAACCTTACTGGCGCAGGAACCGGTATTCACAAAGCCGGGATCATACGTAATCAATCCGGTTTCTTTACGAAGCTTCCGAATATCTATAGCCCGTTCGCCTTCGGTCCCCCTGTAGACAGAGCAAGCCAGCTTGCGGTTGTCCACGTGAATCTCAGCGTTTTCGATTTTCTCCATTTTCATAAGTCAACCTCTTCCAGTAACAGGAGTCGCAGAGTGTATTTATCCACTAAGACGAGAATCAAGCAAAAAGACCCGGTTCCACGTTATTCCACCGTCACACTTTTGGCCAGATTTCGAGGTTTGTCGATATCGGTACCTCTCGCCCGTGCCGCGTAATAGGCCATCAGCTGAAGCGCGACCACATTAACAATCGGGGTGAATTCATCCCGCACTTCCGGGACATACAGTACATCCTGCGTCAGTTTCCGGATTTCAATGTCCCCTTCCGTTGCCACAGCAATGATCCGTCCGTTACGCGCCTCTACTTCTTTTATATTCGAAAGCATTTTTTCGTATACCTCGTCGCTTGTCTTGGTACAGATGCAAATGACCGGCAGCGATTCATTGATCAGCGCAATCGGTCCGTGTTTCATTTCGCCGGCGGCATACCCTTCCGCATGCTGATAGGAGATCTCTTTATTCTTAAGCGCACCTTCCAGCGCGGTCGGGTAATTGAATTTGCGTCCCATATACAGCGAACTGGGACCGTCATGATGCTTTTCCGCAATTTTGCGGATCGTCTCTTTATTCTGAATAACATAATGCACCGCGTCCGGAACTTCATGCAATTCTGACAGGTAGCCTTTAATCTGTTCCGGCGTCAGATCGTTGCGGATCCCTGTGATATAGAGTGCCAGCAACGCAAAGATCATCTGCTGGGCGGTATACGCCTTGGTGGAAGCCACTCCGATTTCCGGCCCGCAGTTCGTAAATAAAACAGCATCACTTTCACGCACCATGGAGCTGCCTTCAACATTACAGATGGCCAGGACCCGGCATCCCCAATCTTTCGCCATGCGAATCGACGCCAGCGTATCGGCGGTTTCTCCTGACTGCGAAACCGGGATGACCAGCGTTCCTGGGTCAATTTTCGGATCACGATAACGGAATTCGCTGGCCAAATCAGTCTCCACGGCAATTCCCGTCAGGTTTTCCATCAGCAGCTTGCCGTACATTCCGGCATGATAAGCGGTTCCGCAGGCCACAATCATAATCCGGTTCAATTTGCGAAAATAATCCGGCTTCAACCCCGGGCCGATATCAATGGATCCGTCGGCTGAAATGTATTGGCCAAGCAGCGCACGCAGAATACGCGGCTGTTCATGAATTTCCTTCAGCATAAACGTTTCAAATCCGGCGCACTCCGCATCTTCGGAATGAAAGCTGACCGCCTGGGGGTCCGGCTCAACGGTCGCGCCCTCAAGAGTACAGATTTCAACACGGTCCTGACGCACCCGGGCAATCTCGCCGTCATTGAGATAAATGACACTGGATATCCGGTTAATAATGGCAGGGACATCGCTGGCTATAAAGTTCTCGCCGTCGCCCAGTCCGATAATCAGCGGGCTTCCAAGGCGGGCGCAATACACTGCATCCGGCTCATCGCGAAACAGAATTCCCACGGCATAGGCTCCGCGCAAACGTTTCAATGCATGCAGAACGGCAGCCAGCGGCGATGCGGCACCCTCTTTGAGCTCCTGCTCAATCAGATGAGGAATCACTTCTGTATCTGTCTCCGAAAGAAAGTGATGTCCTTTGCCGGTCAATTCATCACGCAGCTCAGCATAATTTTCAATAATTCCATTATGCACCACCGCAACCGCTTCGTCCGAGCTGAAATGCGGATGGGAATTGACCTGAGACGGGGCACCGTGTGTCGCCCAGCGTGTATGGCCGATCCCGCGCGTTCCCTGAAGCGGGGCATCTGTCAGCACCTTTTCCAGATTCGCCAGTCGACCGGTTTCCTTCCTGGAAAGAATCCGGCCTTCACTGAGCACTGCAATCCCTGCGGAATCATAGCCCCGGTATTCCAGCCGCCGGAGGCCGTCAATCAGGACCGGAGCCGCCGATTTACTGCCGATATATCCGACTACTCCGCACATGGTTTTGAGTCTCCTGCTCCATTATTGGTTAAAACAGTCTTCCAGTCTACCCGAATCGTTGTGGTAAAACAAAATAAAAATGACCGGGGCCCAAGACAGACTGCAATATAATTTGAACAGAAAATGATTGCACACCGAATCCATTTCCTGTTTTATCCCCACTTTGCTGAACTAATTTGAGGAAATCGATTTATGGCTAAAACGAGTAAAATCGTCAAAAACGAAAAACGCATGAAAATGGCGGATAAATACTACGCCAGACGCATGGAGCTGAAAGAAATCATTCGTAATCCGAAAACGCCCCATGAAGAACGCATGGCGGCTTTTGATCGCCTGCGCAAACTTCCGCGTGATGCCAATCCAAACCGCATTATGAGCCGCTGTCGCGCAACCGGACGCCCGCGTGCCGTATACCGCAAATTCGGCCTTTCCCGCATCACCCTGCGCGAAATGGCCTCTCAGGGGCTTATTCCCGGCATCACTAAAGCCAGCTGGTAAAGAAAACAGGTGCCTTTGCCAATTTCTAAACGCCCTTCATACGGAGGGCGTTTTTTGTTTTTATGAATCCGATGAATCCGCAGTGCTGATGCCCGGTCATAAAAAAACCCGCTCGATTTACGGGCGGGTAAAAAGAAGCATTCGTTCTCTTACGCTTTGGCCACCTGTCCGGAGCGGATTGCTTTCGCGGAAACCCACACACGGCGCACCGTACCGTTTTCGTCTTTTACACGGATACGCTGAAGATTTGCCTTAAAGGTACGTTTAGTAGCGCTGGTCACGTGCAGACCGATCCCGCCCTTGCTCTTTCTCAACCCCTTACGGACAATCCGGCGGCCCGAAACTGTTCCCTTGCCTGTCACTGCACATTTAGCCATGATTATTTCCTCACAATCTCAAAAAATGAATCAAAAGAGCGCATAATTTACGGACAGACCGTCTCGATGGCAAGCGCAATATCACAAAATCAGGAATCCCCCCATGGTGTTTTTATCTAATGGCACTTTGGGCAGTACGGATATAAAAATCCGATTTAAGTAAACAATTTCCCTCGATTTTGTTTTTGTACGCTTGATGA
>JASKKX010000023.1 GCA_030153935.1 Verrucomicrobiota bacterium
GCCGTCTTTGTCTTTAAATAGAAAAGGCAGAGTACGATTCACGACCTGTTCCATGGCTTGTTCCACAAAGGACGGACTGGACGAGGAAAAAGAGAATGCCGGCAGATTCGGGATCTGATTCGCGACGAATGCAGGAGGAGGCTGTTCCGGCGGCAGCTCTTTTTCTTTTTTCCAAGAAGCTCTCCATTCCGGTTTTTTCGGTTCCGCCCATCTTGCTGAATATTCGGATTCTGCGGAATCTTCCAGATACCGGACGAGAGGAGGCTTATGAAGGGTCGTTCCCCCGGGAATCAGGAGAAGCAGCAGGATGACGATCTGTTTGCGCATGTCAAGGTTCATACCCGATGAATCAGAATCATTTCACTTTAAGATTGTATCCATAGACAGCAAATGGAACTTTTATACTCATTTTAAACGGAGGATTTCAGGATGAATAGAATTAAAATTAAAAACGATATCTTTTGGGTCGGGGCAAAGGATCCGGATCGGCGGCTGTTTGATGGTTTGATGCCGCTTCCGCAGGGAACCACGTATAATGCCTATCTCGTGAAAGGATCAGAAAAAACTGCATTGTTTGATACGGTCGAACCGGAAAAAGTCAATGACCTGCTTGAAAATCTCGAAGGGATTGAAAAGCTTGACTATCTGATTTCTCATCATGCGGAGCAGGATCATTCCGGATCCATTCCTGTTGTATTGGAAAAATATCCGGAGGCCAGAGTGGTCTGCCTGCAGAAAACCAAAGAGATGCTGCAGGACCTGATGTCCGTTGCCGATGACCGATTTTATGTGGTTGCCGATGGCGAAGAGATTTCGCTGGGGAATAAAACGGTTTATTTCATGCATCTTCCCTGGGTGCACTGGCCGGAAACGACAGCGACGTATATCCCGGAAGATAAAGTTCTGTTTTCGTGTGATTTCCTGGGTTCGCACCACTCATTCAGCAGCATTTTCGCCGGGGACAATCCGGCGGTATATAAAGGGGCCAAAGAGTATTATGTGCAGATTATGATGCTTTATTCCAAAATGAGTGCAAAACATCTGGATCGTCTGAACGGGCTGGATATTGAGTACATTTGCCCCAGTCACGGTTCGGTTTACGATAAGCCCCGAAAAATTATCGACCTTTACGAACAGTGGATGCGCGGTCAGCCGGAAAATCTTGCACTGATCGCCTATGCCTCCACGCACGGCAGCACACAGATCATGGCGGAGCACCTTAGAGGAGCACTTGAAGAACGCGGAGTGAATGTTGTGTTGAAGGATCTGTTGGGTCTGCCGCTTAATGAATTGGCTGAGGTGCTGCCGGATGCAGCGACCATTGTTCTCGGCTCTTCCGTCATTATGGCGGCTCTGCATCCGGTCGCGTTCAATACCGCATTCCTGCTTGATCGGTTAAAACCCAAAGCGAAGTTTGTCGCCGTTATCGGCTCTTATGGGTGGAGCCCGGCACCGCTCAAAAAAGCGTCCGATCTGATCTCTTCATGGAAGGCAGAAGTGGTGGGGTCTGTTATCTGTAAAGGCCATCCCGGTGATGATGCGATGGCTGAACTCGACGCGCTGGCCGACACAATCGTTGCAAAGCACAAAGAGGCAGGTTTCTTCCAGTAAAAAGGGCACCGATCCCAGAAAAAAATCTGGCTGGTAACAGTTCTGGAAATGCTGACGACGTTCGGGGTGAAGAGTATTGCCGTCGCCCTGATCTTCATTATCGGACGCTGGGCTGCCATGCTGGTTGAAAAGCCTGTTCATAAGATGACGGAGCGCTCGAAAGCCGATCTGGCAATCATCGGTTTTACCTGCGGTCTTGTTCAGACGGCACTGCTCGTTTCACAGTGCTTTGCCGCTGTGTCCTTAACAGCTTTTCCAGCCATTGGAAAAAACTAAACGGCGGACGATTAGTTGCTTCAGGGAAAGAAGCCGCCGGAGCCAAAGAACTTTCCTGTTATTTAGAAAACAGGTAAAAGAAGAACGGCTGCAGAAAAAGAAAACGGCTTCAAAATCTTAAACAGGGAAGACAGATATGGAAACAAATGGGGTACAGGGAGCGGTAGGGCCGATACTTCACACTCCGCCGGAGTGGCTGGTGACGGCGCAGGAACTTCTGACGAAGTTCGGGCTTAAAATTGCAGCCGCGGTTCTGATCATTGTGATTGGACGCTGGGTTGCCAAATTTATCGAGAAAATTGTTCAGAAAACGATGGCGCGCTCAAAAGCTGATCCGGCGATCATCAGTTTTACCGGCAGTATGGTTCATGTCGCACTGATGGTGTTTGTGGTTCTTGCCGCACTCGGACAGGTTGGAGTGCAAACCACTTCTTTTGTTGCCGTAATCGGTGCCGCCGGACTGGCGGTCGGTTTAGCATTACAGGGTTCGCTGGCGAATTTTGCCGCCGGAGTTCTGATTATTATTTTTCGGCTGATTAAAGCGGGGGACTACATTGAAGGAGCCGGCACGGCCGGAGTGGTAAAGGCGATTCACATTTTTACGACAACGCTGATCACACTGGACAATAAGCGCGTCATCGTTCCCAACGCCAAGCTTACGGAAGATAATATCATCAATTATTCTGCGGAAGGGCGCCGCCGGCTGGACTTGACAGCCTCCATCAGCTACGGCGACAGCATTGATACGGCCAAGGCGGCGCTGATGGATGAAATCTGCAAAGATTCGCGAGTGCTCAAGGACCCGGCGCCGTTTGTCGGAGTGCTGGCCATGAGCGACAGCAGTATCGACCTGGCCGTGCGCCCGTGGGTGGCGGTGAAGGATTACTGGGATGTTTTCTTCGCGCTCAACGAAGCCATTAAAAAGCGGATTGAAGCCGAAGGGCTCACCATTCCGTTCCCGCAGCGCGATGTGCATCTTTACAATCCTGAAGCTTAAGGCACGAGAACATTCAGTGCGCGGGGCTGCACGCGGATTACTATTTCTGCCGGAGCCGATACCAGCTCTCCATCCAGCTGCATCGGCCCCTCTTTTTTACGCTGTACCGTGAGTGAAGAGAATGACCGGGTTTTGATCTGATCGAGCTGGTCGAAGGTCCCGTTAAATGCTTTTCCGAGCAGAGGAACGATCCACGGCAGGTCACTCCGCCGCAGCGTGACCAGCTGCAACCGGCCGTCATCCGCTTTTGCGCCGGGTGCGATCTCTGCTCCGCCGCCGTATTGGGTCAGATTGGCAACAGTGCAGAGCAGCGGATCGTTGATTTCAATTTTTTCCTTGTCGTCCAGCAGCATCGTAAAGGGCTGCGGGCTGTAGTCAAAAAATTTATAAACCGCAGCAAACACATAAGGCAGAATCCCGCGGATCGGAGACTTTTCGAATACCTCCACCAAAGCGGCATCCCACGCGAGGGAACAGGTCACAAAAAACGGAAGGTCGTTCGCATAGCCGACATCAATCGACTGGATGCGGGCGGATGCCAGGGACTCAATGGCTTTCACCAGATCGAGCGGAATGTCAAAATGCCGGGCAAATCCGTTGCCGCTGCCTGCCGGAATGACTCCGAGCGCTGTATCGGTTCCGATCAGGACGCTGCCGATTGAATTGACCATTCCGTCGCCGCCGACAACCAGCAGCCGTCCGACCCCCTCCTTCACGGCATTACGTGCTTTGGACTGTCCGTCCTCTTTGGATGCGCTGAATTGAATGGAAAGGTCATTGCCGGGCCGTTCCCAGTGCTTAACGAGGGCATCACAAACCCGGCCCAGTGCAGTACCCGTTCCGGAGTTGGGGTTGATGAGGACGCGAACTTTATTTCCGGTTTTCATATTTATTTAAAAACAGCATCAATTCCCATCGCCTGTTTGCGGGCAAAAGAAGGAACATGTCGTTTTCGGATCAGAGGATAGATTAATTTAAGCCCGTGCAAAGTCAGAAAATGATCAAAAAGGCGGTAGCCGCGCCGATGACGGAAAAACAGGGCGGTGAAGAAACGCAGGTGCATTTTTTTTAAATTTCCGTGGGAAGGATCGAACTGGATCTCGTATGGAACCGGGTAGGCGGCAATATATTCCTTTTCCATCGTCCGAATCCGCTGAATCAGCTCATCGGTAACCGGGCGGAAACAGTATTCGCGGGCGGCGGCGAGAAAGCGGAAGGTGTCGTATTGGAAATCAAGCCCGTCAGTCGGCAGACCGAGCTGTTTTGCCAGGCGACGCATCAGCTTGATTTTCTTCAGGGCGGCGCGACCCTCAATGACCGCTTCTTCCCGGTGCCGCACGTGCAGACGGAGCATCAGCCGGACCAGATTGTTAATAAAAATACGGTCCCACAGCACCCAGAGAAGGGGTGGAACACGCAGCCGCCGGAAGAAAATCTTGCTGCGTGAAAACTCCTCCAGGTAGAGCAGTTCCTTGATCACCTCATCCGAGAAACGCAACAGCTGCAGCAGCTGCAGCCAGTGCCCTTTTTTAAGATGCTGTTTGGCCCAGCGGCGCACGGCTTTTTCCGTGGTCCAGCCGTTCTTGAAAATAGTCAAAGTCGTTTCGACATTGATTTCGTTCCAGACAGAAGAGTTTTCAACCCAGGTGAGGTTGCGGAAAGCACTCCAGCCGCCGGACTGACACCAGACCTGAATGCCGGCCATGTTTTGCGCCTGAAGAAGCTGACGGGCCAGCTTTTCGCAGTCCCAGCCGATGAACGAAGGGTATTCTCCGAAGCCCTCGTACTCGCGTCGCGCCTGCAGTTCGACGATTTTCCGGTGCGGGCTGTAGAAAAACAGCTTGTTGAGCGGCAGGAACCGGAAAAAATCGGTCTCCCCGTATTTCATGGAGAGGATGAGATGGTCATTATCAATGCCGTTAAACGTGCGGCGGAACGTGTTGCGGTTCCAGATGAGATCGCCGATCGGCCAGGTGCCAACCGTCCAGGTTCGAAAGATCATCAGACGATCCGACTGTTCGAAGACCGGCAGCAGCGCTTTGATGAACCGGTTGACCTGCTGCGGGGTTTTCAGAGTCAGGCGGCTGATGAAGTCTCCGTCTACATCCTGCCCGTCAGACTCGCCAATGCGCAGAATAATGCCGGCAATTTCGGGAAATTCGCGGAAGAGCTGCTGAAAAGCCTCTTTGAGAAAACGTGTGATGCGAGGGCGGCTTTTGCCCAGCAGTGCCTTGAGCGATTCGTGATAGAACATCACATCGGTTGTGATGAAAATTTTCAGGCCGGCCTGGCGCGCGGAGGCGAACAGCTGCCGGTATTCCGTACGGTAAATCCCGATTTTTTTCTGCAGCTCCGGCGGATAGGCCGAGCAGGTGATCAGATGAGCGGCGTCATCGAGGGTGACGGCGTTGTAGCCGGTCCGCACAGCCCGCTCGGCGAACGCGGCGAAATCCTTTTGGATTTGCTGAAATCGCTCCGGATCGGGCTGCCCGTCTTTTTCCAGTGCGGCGAAGGGAATTTTCGACCAGTTAATGCGGCCGGGAGGGAGATTTCGGAAAAAGGGGCTGATGCCGTCAATGAGGAAGAGTTCCATGGCGGGATCAATAGATTAATCCGTTGCGGACTTTTTCGGCGGCGTCCGCCCCGTCGAACAGTTCGATGAGTTTGAGAGCGAAAACAAAAGCGGTGCCCGGCCCCTGGCTGGTTACGATATTGCGGTCGATAACAACGGGTTCTCCGGACCGGTCGGAACGGCGCATTTCTTTTTCCACGCCGGGATAGCAGGTAAAAGCCCGGCCCTTGAGTACTCCGGCTTTATGCAGGGCGAGCGGCGCGGCGCAGATGGCGCCGATCCGTTTTTCTTCGATATCGAAAATACGGATGGTTTCCTGAACCCCGTCGTGTTCGCAGAGCGCTTTCGTGCCGCCCGAACCGCCGGGGAGCACGAGCAGATCAAACGAGAGAAGATCGAGCTCTTCCCAGCGGGCGTCCGGGATGATTTTCACTTTCCGTGAGGCCGTGACGGGTGCGATTCCGCGCAACCCGGCAAGAACAACGTCCCACCCGGCCCGGCGGAGTGTGTCGGCGACCACGACCGTTTCGATCTCCTCACAGCCGTCAGCGATAGGGATAAGTGTACGGATCATAATCATGCCTCCTTTACCTGTTTTCGATACAGCGTGCCAGTTCGGTGGTAATTCGATCAAGCGTTTTACCGGGCAGAGATGTTCCCAGTGGGTTTTCGAAGAGAGCGGGCAGATCGGTCTCTGTGCAGATGCGGACCCCGCCGATATTGGAAAGGCCTCCCTGCGGACGGTTTCCGACAAAGCAGACCACCGGATAGACCGGCACTTCAGGACAGCCTGAAGCGGACAGATAATGCAGCAGTGCCGCGGCTTCCTCTTTGACCTGTTTAATCGGCGGGCGGCTCGGCGTCCGTCCGTTGCAGAGGACCTGTCCGTTCTGAAAAGTGATCTCGCCGCTCCAGTTTTTGGTTTCGATGACAAAAATTCCAGAGGGAACCACGACGATATGATCGAAACAAGGGCCTTTCACATCGAGCTGCAGGTCGTTAAAGACGGTACAGTCGGCGGGCAGGAAGGAAAGGTTGCGGGCGACGGTTTCTTCGCCTTCGGCACCTTTGAGAAAACTCCGCAGCCGTTTCGCACTCCAGCCGGTAAAAAGACCGAGTGCGATTGCCAGTAAAATAAAGAAGAAACCGGCCTGCGCAGTGGAAATGCGAGGCAGGGGGAGGGCGGCATGCAACAGCCAGCCCGCGACCAGACAGATGGGCACGAGCGGCCAGAAAACGCGAATCGGCCCCAACGTACGCGCTCCCTGCCCGGGACTTCCGTAAACTTTCGCAAACCGATCGGCAGTCTTTTCGCTGGTCTTCGTCATAGAGGAAATACTACAGGACTTTGAGCGGTCTGTAAACTTGACCTTTCAGTTCAAAAAAGGCTTATTTCATGCCTCTTTGAATGTTCACGAAAGGTCTCGCTTTGGAATCAAAACCATTTTTCCGCCGTGCTGACTGGATGGCTTTCGGGCTTACGTTTCTGATTGCGCTTGTCGTTTATACATTGACGCTTGCCCCGACGGTGACATTGGAGGATTCCGGGGAGCTGGTTACGGCTTCGGATTATCTCGGCGTGCCCCATCCGCCGGGTTATCCGATCTGGAGTCTGCTCACCTGGGCTTTTCAGTGGGTCTTTCACAAAGTGTCCTATCACGGCTATCCGAATCCGGCGTGGGCGGTTAACTTTTTTTCCGCTTTTACCGGCGCGCTGGCTTGCGGAGTTCTGGCGCTGCTGGTGAGCCGCTCCGGCATGGAATTGCTGCGCAGTCTGAAAAAGGAAACAGATGTTCTTGGAGAAAAGACGGAGAGCCTGTTCTGTGCGACCGCCGGGATTTCCAGCGGTCTGCTGCTGGCATTCAGCCAGGGCATGTGGTCGCAGTCGGTGATTGCAGAGGTGTACAGCCTCAATATTCTGTTTCAGACCGCCGTGCTCCTTTTTCTCTATCGCTGGATGGCGGAGCCCGATCACCCGAAGCCGCTTTTCCTGATGGCGTTTACTTTCGGACTGGGTCTCACGAACCACCAAACGCTGCTGTTCATGGGAACCGGGGTCGTTTTGGCAATCGTTCTGCGTCATATTAAACTGGCCCGCGATTTTGCCGCAGTTGGGGTCTTTTATCTGCTCATGATGGCCGTTCATACAGTCGGTCCGGCGGAGTGGAGCTGGATCCAGGGCCCGCAGTCGGCGGCGTTCTGGTTCTGGACGGTTTATGCGCTGGTTGTGCCGATTCTGGGGCTGTTTCTGCCGAATGGAAAAACCGTTTGTGCGACGTATCTGCTGATGTTTCTCGGTCTGTCGTTCTATCTTTATATGCCGATTGCTTCCGAGCAGAATCCCCCGATGAACTGGGGCTACTCACGCACGTGGGCGGGTTTCATGCACGCCATTACGCGCGGTCAATACGAACGGGTTACACTGGCTTCCGTTTTTTCTCCCCTTTTCCTTGAACAGATCGGCGCTTATCTGCGGGATCTGCGGGCGCAGTTCTTCGGGCCTGTGGCGCTGCTGGCCATCCTGCCGTTCGCTTTCATTGTACGGATAGGTCGTAAAAACCGCGACTGGCTTTTCACAACGCTGGTGGCCTTCATCGGGGTTGGACTTCTTTTTATTGTTCTGCAGAATCCCAAACTCGATATCCAGACGCTGTTCATTTCGCGGGTACAGTATATCCAATCCCATGCGGTTTATGCAATTTGGCTTGGGTACGGGCTGCTGCTGCTGATGGCGTTTCTTGAAACCGCAGTGCGGAATAATCCGATTACCAAATGGGGGGGGACCCTGCTGGTTTTCCTGCTGCCGTTTTCACTGATCCATAAAAATTATTACAACCACAAACAGCTGCAGGTTGTCGGCGGTTCCGAGCAGAACGGGCATGATTTCGGATGGCAGTTCGGTAACTGGGAACTGCGCGGCGTCGAAGGGATTAAAGAAGACCTCTGGTATTATTGCGGAAAAGATCAGGCGAAATTTGATGCCGAATGGGCAACGTACCCGAATCCGGATTATCCGCAGCCGATGGGCACCAACGCGGTCTTTTTCGGCGGAACCGATCCGGGGCGCTTTGTGCCGACCTATATGATCTACTGTCCGCGGGTGCGGCCCGACATCTATTTGATCACCCAGAATGCGCTGGCTGATAATACGTATATGGCCGTTATGCGCGATCTCTACGGCGATCAGATCTGGATTCCGTCTCAGAGGGACAGCAACCGTGCTTTCCAGGAATTCGTGCAGGGCATTCAGAGCGGACGCATTGATGCCGGTGCCGATGTGAAAATAGACGGCGGACGGGTGCAGGTGCAGGGGGTCGGCGGGGTCATGCAGATCAACGGGATTCTCTGCCGGCAGATTTTTGACCACAACCGGTATATTACGGAGGTGAAAACGGATGAATCCACGCGCCAGTCGGGGGCGGCGGTCGTTCCTGTTGGCCCGCCCGGACCGGGAGGAGCACCCCGCCAACGCGATTTCTATGTCGAAGAAAGCTACGCTATTCCCTGGATGTACCCCTATCTTACGCCGCATGGCCTGATCATGAAGCTCAATAATACGCCGACGGAAATTACCCCGGAAATGATTAAAAATGACCGTGAATTCTGGGACTGGTATGTCGCCCGGCTGGTCAGCGATTCGAAATTTGAACGTGATATTGTCGCCCGCAAAACATTCTCCAAACTGCGCACCTCAATTGCCGGTCTTTATGCCGCCCGCGGTTATCAGGCGGAGGCGGAATATGCATTTAAGCAGGCCGTCGAGCTGTACCCGATCAGCCCGGAGGCGGTGTTCCGGCTCGCTGATCTTTACATCCGTGAACGCCGTTTAGCGGAAGCGCATGCGGTGATTGCGAATTTCGCTCAGAAGGATGTACACAATGAAAGAGCTATGGAGTCTCTGCTTCGGATTGATAATCTGCAGAAGATGATGCAGCGGAAAACAGAGCTTGAAACCAAATTAAACAGCGGGCAGAAAGTGGCTGTTAATACAGCATTTGAACTGCTCCGGATTTACAATACATTGCAGGAAGCCGAGCCGATGAAACAGCTTCTCGACACGATGCTTCGCTCTGATTTCCCGCCTGAGAAGCAGCCCCAGCTTGCCGACATGCTCATGCAGATGAAACAGGACGGCATGGCCGAGGTGGTGATGACTCATTACCTGAAAGGAAATCCGGAGGATATCCGGATCTGGATTGAACTGGCTGTCGCCCGCATCCATCAGGGGAAAACAGAAACCGCGCTGGATGCGGTTGCGGAAGCTGTCAAACGGGGTGGAGAGCCGGTGCGTAATACATTGCGTCACGATGAACGGTTCCAACCGTTATGGAACAATTCCCGTTTCAGGCAACTCGTTCCACCACCTGCGACGCGCGGCCTTCCGTTTGGAACCGCCCCGTTTTCCGGGATCAACAATTTTTCTTTCTGATTATAAAATCCGGCTGATGACAACTTGCGTTGCCCTTGGCCGCCCGTAAGGGTATTGCTGACAGAAAGAGTATCGACAATAATGAAAACTTTTCTTCTAATCTTTGAGACATACGACATACACTTCAGGTCCTGTTCCCGATCTTTGTGTTCTCTGCGCCGAGGTAAAACAAAATGAACGACTCAATTTCATCTGAAAAACTGAACCCCAAAGCACAGCGGCTTCCTCAATGGATGCGCCGCCCCATTGCCACCGACCGGAATTATCCGGATGTGCAGAAACTGCTGACGAGTCTGCAGCTCAATACAGTCTGTGCCAGCGCGAAATGTCCGAACCGCCACGAGTGCTGGAATCGCGGCACGGCGACCGTGATGATTCTGGGAAACACCTGCACCCGCAACTGCCGCTTCTGCAGTGTGAACACCGGAACGCCGGAGCCGGTCGATCCGGACGAACCGGCGCGTGTGGCCGAAGCTGCAAAACGGTTGAATCTGAGGCACGTTGTGATCACAAGCGTAACCCGCGATGATCTTTCCGACGGAGGGGCTCAGGCCTTTGCGGACACGATTCACGCCGTGAAGTCCGCCATGCCGGAAGTGACGGTTGAGGTGCTCACCCCCGATTTCGTCAAGCACCTTGATATCGTCCTGGACGCCGGGCCGGAAGTGTTTAATCACAACCTGGAAACGGTGAAACGGCTGCAGGCGGCGGTTCGCCCGCAGGCGAGTTATGAGACTTCGCTGGCTGTCCTGCGCAAGGCGTCAATACGCGGCGGCGTGCAGGTGAAATCCGGTCTGATGCTGGGTCTCGGCGAAACCGACGAAGAGCTTTTCCAATGTCTGGAAGACCTGTACGCGGCGGGGGTCCGGCTGTTGACGCTGGGGCAGTATCTGGCGCCGACCCGTGGACATCATCCCGTGGAACGTTTTCTTTCTCCCGAACATTTTGATAAACTGGCGATGCAGGCTCGGGAAATCGGATTCAGCGGCGTGGCTGCGGGCCCGCTGGTGCGTTCTTCCTACCGGGCGGATGAACTGGCGGGTCACAGGAATAAAGCGTATGATGGCAACGATTGCACAGCATAAGAAAGTTGAAAAAATCGCCGTTCTGATTCCTGCTTTCTGTGAAGAGAAAACAGTCGGCGAAATCGTTTCACAAGCCAGGCAATACATTAATGACGTGATTCTTGTGGATGATGCTTCGACGGATAAAACGGCATCCGTTGCGGAAGCGGCAGGAGCGACTGTGATCCGGCGCAAAAAAAACGGAGGGAAAGGAATCTCGCTCACCGAAGGCTTTCAATATGTTCTTTCCCGGGAGTTTGATGCGGTTATTGCACTGGATGCGGATGGATTTCACGATCCCCGTGAGATCCCCAATTTTCTGGAGACCTATCACCGGACACACCTTCCGGTCCTGATCGGTAATCGTATGGCAAACGCAGGTTCTGTGACATTGGTCCGCCGCTGGACAATTCAATTAATGAGCTACTGGCTGAATCGTCTTTTCGGGGTCTATGTTCCGGATCCGCCCTGCGGGTTCCGCTTTTACCGCTGCGATGTGCTGCCGTTTTTACTGGAGGAAAATTCACCGCTCCCGGCTGAGTTTGAAACCCTGCTGAATATCGCCTGGCGCCGGATTCGGGTGGGTCCGGTCCGGATCTCACGATTTTCGAACCGTCACAAAAGCATGATTTCGCCCTTCCGGGATGTTGTCCGGTTTGTGCGCGTATTGCTCAAGTATTATAGGAGGCGGAAGAAATCAAAGCGATCGGTTCGGCTGGTCCGTGAAGAACTATAATTCCGTTGCCGGACTCTGCTGCACAGCGGTTTTTTCGATCAGAGCCAGAAGGAGGACTCCGATTCCCATGACGACCAGTGCGATGACGGTTTCCCTGTTCATTTCCGGCCGGGAGTATGTATAACCGATTACCTTTTCTCTGATGGTTCCTCCGGCAGCAAAAGTCTGTACATTTTCGCTTTTCCACGGCCAGAGAATACTCAGCGAGCCGAAAATAAATCCGGTAAGCAGTGCAACCGTTCCGTCATGGAACCGCCTGAACACCCAGGCCAGAAACCGGGAGAAGGCAATCAGTCCGACGATTGCCCCTGCGGTGACCGGCAAGAGAACCCCAAGCCGGAGGTGGATGACCGCATCAATCATGACCAGCTGATAATTTCCCATCAGCAGTAATACGTAGGAACCGGAAAGTCCGGGGAGAATCATGCTGCATATGGCAACCATGCCGCAAAGGAACAGATACGGGATGGAGGCATTTTCCGCTGTCGGCGGCAGAAAAGCAATGACAGCGGCAATTGCCGTTCCCGCCGCAAACAGGCCCGCAACCGAAGCGGTCATTTTTCGAACCTTTTTCAGTACGAAAAAAACAGAAGCCAGGATCAGGCCGAAGAAAAATGACCATACATACAGGGCCTGATGCGCAAAAAGGTATTCAAGCAGCCGGGCGAAACTCAGGATGCTGACGAGAATTCCGGTTCCGACAGGAAGGAGAAATCTCAAATTGATATAGGCAGAAAATGCACGGAACTGTCCGGAAAACAGCATCTTCACCGCGTTCAGATCAAACGCCCGGATTGACAGAATCAGTTCCTCGAAGATACCGGTCAACAGCGCAACGGTTCCTCCTGATACTCCGGGAATAACGTTCGCTGCTCCCATCAGCGCGCCTTTTAAGCTCAGCATTAAAAACTCTTTCATGGAAGTATTTTCCCTTAACCCCGGTGTTTACGACCGGGAAGTAGTAAGGTGTTCCGCCATGAATGTCAAATGAACGGATGTTATCCAGGCCGGTCTGTGATCGCGGTTCCTGCTCCTTATCGGTCGAGGAAGGCACTTTAATTTAGGCGATTCATTTTTTTGACTCAAGTGACTGAAATTGTTACCTTTTATACATATAAAACGAAGGAGTCAATCATGACAGATACTGAAATTCTTGAAGCCGTGGAGAAAATTTTTGAGGAAGAAGTGAATCCCGCCTTGGCTGCACATGCCGGAGGTGCGACAATTACGACAGTGAAGGACGCCAAGGTCTACGTCGAGCTGCAGGGCGGCTGCCGCGGTTGTATGGGGGCCCGTATGACAATGAAGAACGGCATCGAACGACTCCTTAAGGAAAAAGTTCCGGCGGTGCAGGAAGTTGTCGATGCGACGGATCACGGCTAATCGGAGGTCCTTTTGACCCGGTCTGTTCTGCTGATCGGAGTGTTTATATTTCTTGCCGATGTTTCAGTCGGCACATTGCGTACAATCATGACCGTGCAGGGCCGCCGCCGGTTGTCGTTTTTGCTTGTTTTTTTTGAAGCCGCAGTATGGGTGACGGTTATTTCAGCGATCGTAATACGGGTCGATGATGCGCCGATTCTGGTCGTTTTCTATGGGCTTGGTTTGGCGATCGGGAATGTTGTCGGTATTGCAGCGGAGCAGAAAATCGCTCTGGGATATGTTGCCTTGCGTGCGTTCACCCGTGTCGCCGGGGCCTCTTCCGCAGCCCGGCGGTGTGCAGCCGGGCAGATTGTCACCCCCTTCCAGGGCGATCTGCAGTCGTCCGCTGGTTCATACGAGGAGCCCCCGTTCTGGAAATTGATGGCTATGGGGTTGCCATGTCCTTAAAATGAACTTTTGCAATCCCGGGAAATGAACAAACGGACTACAGAGCGGATCGGAGTGTTCGGCGGGTCCTTTGATCCGGTGCATACCGGGCATCTGACGATTGCGCAGGATGCTGTTGAGCAACTGAGGCTCGACCGGCTGATTTTTGTGCCCGCCGCCGTTCCGCCCCATAAACAGGGAAAAACACTGGTCGACGGCCACCACCGCTTCGAAATGCTCCGGCTGGCGACAGAAGGGGTCCCGAAGTTTGAGGTGTCCGGCATGGAACTTAAACGCGGCGGTATTTCATACTCTTTTGATACGATGATGCAGGTTCGGGAAGAACATCCCGGCGCAAGACTGTTTTTTATTGTCGGGATTGACTCCCTGGCTGAGTTTCATTTATGGCGGAACGTCGAATCGCTCCTCGAATTATGCACAGTCGTTCCGTTTGCTCGCGGCGGCGAAAAACCGGAGCAGATCGCGGAGCAGAGCCGGCTTCCCGAAGAGTGGAAAAAACGTTTGTTTGAACAAGTGGTCCGTACCCATGAAGTCGAAGTTTCCTCTTCGGAAATCCGGAGGCGCATTGCCGCGGGTTTAAGCATTCGAACCCTTGTGCCGCCGAAGGTGGAGTTGTATATTGCGGAGCACGGCCTGTACGGCTGAGTAGGGATGAACCGCTGATTGGAATGAACTGATGAATGAAATGCCGGAGTTTGCTGAAAAGGCGATTAAGTTTCTAGAGGAGAAAAAGGCGGAGAATATTGTGATTCTCGATTTGCGCGAAGTAGCGAATATTGCCGACTATTTCGTCGTTGCCACCGCGGCCAATGCTCCGCACCTGAAAGCACTCGGCGACGGGATGCAGCGGCTTTGCAAAAACGAGCACTACCATGAATCGCGGCATGCCGGATCCGGCGAAAGCGGGTGGGTTATTGCCGATTATGACGGCGTAATGATTCACGTCTTCAGTTTTGAAATGCGTAATCTCTACGATCTTGAAAAACTATGGAAAGATGCTAAACGGGTCGAATTATGAAATCCTTCCGCAAAGAACTCTGGTTTAAGACGCCGCAGCGGCGCGCATTGATCAACATCACCTCGGAGGTGAACGAATGTCTGCGTGAGAGCGGCATCAAAGAGGGACTCTGTCTCGTCAATGCCATGCACATTACCGCCAGTGTTTTCATCAATGACGACGAGGCGGGCCTGCACAGCGATTTTGAGACGTGGCTTGAAAAGCTGGCTCCGGAAAAACCTCATAGCCAGTATGCTCACAACGGATTCGAGGATAACGCGGATGCCCATATGAAGCGCCAGATCATGGGCCGCGAAGTCACTTGTGCCGTCACGGACGGAGCCCTCGACTTCGGTCCGTGGGAACAGATTTTTTACGGCGAATTCGACGGCCTGCGCAGCAAGCGTGTTCTTGTGAAGATCATCGGAGAATAAACGGTCTGCAGCGCCGCCTGTTTTTTGTGTCTTTCCGTGTTTTTCGCGGCTAATGTCATTTCTCTATGAACCGCATTGCCAAAGTTGCTGTTGACCTTTCGCTGGACCGTGAATTTGATTATCTGATTCCCGATTCGCTGCAGGACACGGTTGAAATCGGCTCGCGGGTGGAAGTTCCGTTCGGACCGCGCGACGTCACCGGATTTGTGGTCGGCCTGACGGACAAGTCAGCTTTTGACAGCCTCAAGCCGATCGGCAGGGTGCTGGGGGAGAAATCGCTTATTACTGAGCCGGTAATGGAACTGGCCCGCTGGATGTCCGCCTATTATCTCGCTCCTTTCGAAACCTGTGTCCGCGCGGTGCTGCCCGCGGTCGTCCGCCATAAAGCGCGCGGCGAAAAAAAACAGCTGACCGTTTCTCTGAACACGAGTGTGGCAGCGGCCTCCCTGCCGCTGGGAACAGAGGCGGGAAGCCTCTGCCACGCTGAATCTGCCCCTGTTAATTTCTTCGATCCAAAAGAACCGATTGCGCATTTAAAAGGAACCCTTCCTCACTGGCGGCAGGACGGAACCACTTACTTTGTAACCTTTCAGCTGGCCGACTCCATTCCTCAGGAGAAGCTGAAACAGTGGAAAAAAGAAAAAAAGCAGTGGTTCGAAAACCATCCTGAGCCTCACGACGAAAACACTCGAAAAGAATACGGTCGGCTGTTTCCTGATCGCCTGCAGAACTGGCTGGACGCCGGATACGGAAGCTGCCGTCTCGGCGATGAGAGAGCCAAAAGCATCGTGGAAAGCGCA
Organism: Verrucomicrobiota bacterium; assembly: GCA_030153935.1. Lineage (GTDB taxonomy): Bacteria > Verrucomicrobiota > Kiritimatiellia > Kiritimatiellales > Tichowtungiaceae > Tichowtungia. The sequence continues at coordinate 15,747 of JASKKX010000023.1, forward strand.
TTCAGGAAATTTGATGGGGAGCGCTACCGTCTTCATGAATTTGTCGTGATGCCGAATCACGTCCATGTGCTGGTGTCTCCGTTGGGAGACCGACTTTTGTCGGACATCCTGCATAGCTGGAAATCCCATACGGCGACGGAACTCAACCGTCTGGCCGGAACCTCGGGTGCTGTTTGGCAGAAAGAATCGTTCAACCACATTGTGCGAAGCCCGGAGCAAATAACTCTCATTCGGAAATACATTCAGGACAATCCGAAGCAGTGTGGCAGCGGCCTCCCTGCCGCTGTTTCCAGAGGCGGGGAGCCTCTGCCCCCGTTAACCCCCAAACAGCAGGCGGTCGTTCAATGTCTGGAAAGCAGCGGACCGCTGCTTCTTTCCGAACTGACTGCAGCGGCAGGGGTAACGGCTGCGCCGGTAAAAACACTGGCGAAAAAAGGGGTCGTGACCATTTCGAATGAATCGGTGTACCGCGACCCTCATGCCGGAATCGAACTGCTCAAAACCGACCCGCTGCCGCTGATGCCGCAGCAGGCTGCGGCACTGAAACAGATTGTCGAGGCGATGGAAGAACCGGAGCCTCAGGTCCTTCTGCTTCACGGCGTGACCGGTTCAGGCAAAACAGAGGTTTATCTGCAGGCAATCGCTCATGCACTGGAACAGGGACAGGGAGCGATTGTGCTGGTGCCCGAAATCGCGCTGACGCCGCAGACGGTTGACCACTTTCGAGCGCGCTTTGCCGACAGACCGGAACGGGTTGCCGTGCTGCACAGCTCGCTCTCGGACGGCGAGCGGTATGACGAATGGCACCGGATCCGTTCCGGTGAGGCGCAGATCGTCGTCGGTGCCCGCTCGGCGCTTTTTGCTCCGATTCGCAATCTCGGCCTGATTGCGGTGGATGAAGAACACGAGCCGACCTACAAGCAGGACGAAACGCCGCGCTACAATGCGCGCGATATGGCGGTGCTGCGCGGGCGACTGGAAAAATGTACGGTGGTGCTGGGTTCGGCAACGCCCTCGCTCGAATCGGTTGACAATGCAAAAAGCGGTAAATACCGCTATGTGAACATGCCGATCCGCGTGGATGATCGCCGCATGCCGCAGATGCGGATCATCGATATGCGTATTGAGGCACAACGCGAGGGCAGGCCGCATCTTTTTTCCCGCGAACTGATCGAGGCGATCCGCACACGGATCGATCGCGCGGAACAGACCATAATTTTTCTGAATCGCCGCGGATTTTCCGCCTCGCTGGTCTGCCCTGAATGCGGCTATACGGCAGAATGCGGGCAATGCAGCGTCGGCATGACCTATCACAAAGCACGGGCGCGGCTGGTATGCCATCTCTGCGGCGACGAAAAGCCGGTGCCGGCGCGCTGTCCGGCCTGTCAGTCGCCGCAGTTCAGATATGCCGGGGCGGGCACTGAAAAAATTGAAGAAGTGATGGCAAAACTTTTCCCCAAAGCGCGTATCGCGCGGATGGATTCCGATTCGATGCGGCGGAAAAACGCACACCGCGATCTGCTGAGTCAGTTCCGCATCGGGAAAATTGATATTCTGGTTGGCACACAAATGATCGCCAAGGGATTGGATTTTCCCAATGTGACGCTGGTGGGGGTGGTGAACCCCGATCACGCACTGCATATGGCGGATTTCCGGGCGGGCGAGAGGGTTTTTCAGCTGCTGACACAGGTGGCGGGACGCGCGGGACGCGGGGAGACGGAAGGAGAGGTGATTGTGCAGACCTATACTCCGCACCACCCCGCGATTCAGGCCGCCCGGCGCATGGATTTTGAAGGTTTCTGTGACCAGGAGACGTCATTTCGCAAGGAACTGGGTTATCCGCCCTGCACCCATCTTACCTGCATTACGCTGCGCGGAAAAGATGAAACGGCTGTGGAACAGACTGCGGAAAAGTTTTTCCGGTTTTTGGAAAAATGCGCGCAAGGCAACCTGCTGCTGTCCCCCGCCATGCCTGCGCCGATCGCCCGTATCCGCGGCGAATACCGCTGGCAGATTCTGCTGCGTGCAACGCGTGTGCGAACGATGAATGAGACCATTCGTTCTGCCTTCGGGCTGATGAAGTGGCCCAAAACAATCAAAGTTACGGTGGACGTAGACGCCTCATCGCTTTTATAATAGAAAACAAAAGGAGAACGATATGGCCGTTAAAACAGTAAAAGTTGAAGCTGTGCTGGACCAGAAATTCAAGCTGGAAAGCGATATCCACGGGCACAGGGTCGTGGTGGATCAACCGCCGGCGGGCGGCGGAACCGATGCCGGACCGACACCGCTTGACTATCTGCTGGTGTCTCTGGCCGGATGTATCGGCACGATGTCACGCATTGTCGCGATGCAGAAAAAGATTACACTGCGCGGCATGAACGTTACGGTCGAAGGTGACATCAATACAGACGGGCTGCTCGGCAAGTCGAGTGATGATCCGGTTGGTTTCAAGGAAATTCGTGTCATTGCCGATATCGATGCGGATATGAGCGCCGAAGAAAAGAAAAACTTTCTTCACGAAGTGGACGCGCGCTGCCCGGTTTCTTTCAACCTGCTTAACAACACATCGATCAGAATTTCCGCGCTCTGAGGTTCCGGATCCTTCGCCGGAGCTTATATTTTTTCAGGAGATTTGAAGACAGCAGCGCAATATCTGAACCGTTTGCTTTTTATGTCTGACGCCGCAGACGGGCCGGGAGAATTTTAAGCTGTTCGCGATATTTGGCGACGGTCCGACGAGCAATATGAATGCCCTGGGCGGCAAGTTCTTCCGCAATCCGCTGGTCGGAGAGGGGCCGCCGTCTGCTTTCGGTCCGGACGATGGATGCCAGTGCGCTTTTAATGACGGCGTTGGAAATGAGACTGCCGTCGGCCTGGGCGACACCGGTTGTAAAAAAGTATTTGAATTCAAAAATGCCCTGCGGAGTGGCCATATATTTGCCGTTACAAGCGCGGCTGATGGTGGTCTCGTGAACCTCGAGAAGATCCGCGATCTTCTTCATCGTGAGGGGTTTGAGCCCTGAAACGCCCTCTTCCAGAAAATCCTCCTGCACACGGACGATTTCACAGGCGATGCGGTAGATCGTATTCTGTCGCTGTTCAATGCTGCGGATGAATAATTTACTTTTGGCGATTTTTTCGCGAATGTATTTGCGGGTTTCAGCGGAGGTGTTCTTGTCTTTGAGCAGCTCCAGATACTTTCTGCTGATAAAGAGCCTCGGATACGGACTGCGATTCTGGACGACGGTCCAGACCTCGTTTTTTTTCTCTACGGTTACTTCGGGAATAATGTATTCGGTGCGTTCATCGGAGAAATTCCGTCCGGGTTTTGGATCAAGCTTGGCTATAGACGCGGCCAGTTCATTGATCTTTTCGATCGGCAGCCGCATGGCGCGGGCGATCTGCTCGTATTGATGAGCACCGAGTTTATCCAGATGCTCGCGTACGAGATCTGCCTCGAGGGAGTCGCTCTTTCCCTGGTGCCGGAGCTGGAGCAGGAGGCACTCTTTGAGATCGCGTGCCCCGACGCCGACGGGATCGAATCCCTGGATAACGCCGATGATGCGCTCGAAGAGCTCTTCGGGAAATTCGGGCGTCGCCCCGATGATTCCGTCGAGATCAAGATGGAGATACCCGTCGTCGTCAATACTGCCGATAAGAACTTCAGCGATGCCTCGCTCGCGGTCGCTGAGTCCGGCGAGCGCGAGCTGTTCGAGCAGGTATTCCTGGAGCGATTGGTTTTTTTCGATGGAATCCATCATGAACTGGTAGTGTTCCTCGTCGACCTGCGAGCGGACTTCCCGGTTTCTGCGGAAGTCTTCGTCCCAATCGGCGAGTTCTGTCAGTTCCCCGATTTCGCGTTTTTCACGCAGTTCTTCACGGGCGGCTTCGTCAAAGTCGGTAGTCTGTTCGACCTCGGGGGCCTCGCGCTCGAGAGTGGGATTCTGGTCCATCTCCTCGCCGATCATGGCCTGGAGATCAAGAATAGGGGCCTGGAGGATTCTGAGAGACTGGAGCATCTGCGGAGTGAGCGACTGCTCCATCCGCTGTTCCTGAACCTGTCCTAAATACTGCTCTGCCATTTGAGTTTACAAATTCTCCGTCTTACCTGACAATTACACCTTACCAATAACATAGAACAGCTCCGGTTGTAACATCCAATTTTGAATTCTATGACAGTGAAATTTTGTGTACTGGGCAGCGGCAGTTCCGGAAACTGCACGTTTATCGGCACGGAAAAGACCCGCATTCTGGTTGACGCGGGACTTTCCGCACGCCGGACGGCGAAGCGGCTGGCGGAAATCGGAGAACGGGCGGAGACGATTAACGCCATCTGCGTGAGCCACGAACATGGGGATCACATCGCCGGAATCCGTGTTCTTCAGAAAAACAACAGAATTCCGGTGTATGCCAATGGAGGCACCCTGGAGGCGATTCTCTGCTCCCGCAAACATGAGGGACTGGATTGCCGCCGATTTACAACCGGATCCCCGTTTTCAATCGGGGATCTGTCGATTGAACCCTTTTCGGTGCCTCATGATGCCTATGAACCGGTCGGATTTGTAATTCGTGCGGGGAAATATTCGATCGGGATTGCGACAGATATCGGAATCGTGACCAATCTGGTGCGCGAAAAGCTGCGGAAATGCCACGTTGTGGTGATTGAAGCCAATCATGATGAGGGTCTTCTTCATGAGGCAAACCGTCCCTGGAGTTTGAAGCAGAGGATCCGCGGTAATCAGGGACATCTGTCCAACCGCGCGGCAGCGGCACTGATGGCTGAAATTGCCGGCGAAGGGCTTCAACATCTTTTTCTTGCGCACTTGAGCGCGGATTGCAACAGTCCGCATCATGCCCGGACAACGTTTGAAACCCTGCTGGCCGCGGCGGGGCACTCGCATGTTACCGTCGGCCTGACGGGTGCAGACAGGGTCAGCGAACCATTGATTTTAGAAGGATAGTTTTTATGCTGAACCGCCCGGATGAACGGCTTGAAGAGAAACTGCTGAAGGTGATTTCCAAGGAAACCCGGGGTAAACGTGCGGCCTGCCTGCGCGGGATTCTCAATATCCTTTCCTGGATTTTCGGCCTGCTGGTGCAGTTGCGTCTGGTGCTGCATAAACACCGGATTATCCGTCCAAGCACACTGGGCTGCCAGGTGATCAGCGTTGGAAATGTGACGGTGGGCGGAACGGGCAAAACGCCGATCGTGGAAACGTTTGCGCGGTCGCTGCAGCAGAAGGGGCGCAAGGTCGCCATTCTGAGCCGCGGCTACAAAAGCCGCAAAACGCCGTTTTGGGAGAAAATCCTCAAGAAAGAGGAGCGCCTGCCGCGCGTGGTTTCCGACGGGAAGCACCTGCTGCTCAATTCCGATCTTGCCGGCGATGAGCCGTACATGCTGGCTTCCAATCTTCCGGAAGTTATCGTGCTGGTGGATAAGGACCGTGTGAAATCGGGAAAATATGCCATCCGGAAATTCGGGTGCGACACGCTGGTGCTCGACGACGGTTTCCAGTATCTGGCACTCGAGCATCGGCTCGATATCGTTCTCGTGGATTATACCAACCCGTTCGGGTACAACCGGGTTCTGCCGCGCGGACTGCTGCGCGAGCCGCGGCGCAACCTGAAACGCGCAGGCTTTATTTTCATCACAAAATGCCCTCCTGAAGGGGCCTCGGAGCTTAAAGCAAAACTGCGCGAACTCAACCCGCATGCCGAAATCTCTGAATGCCGCCATACCCCGAAGTACCTGAAGAATCTCTATACCCGCGAACGGACCGGTCTGGATTACCTGAGAGGTAAAAAAATTGCGGCGGTTTCCGGAATTGCCGTTCCGGAGAGTTTTGAAAACGGGTTGTTGCAGCTGGGGGCGGAAATCGTTTACAGCAGGCGGTACGCTGACCATCACCGCTATACTCAGCAGGAAATTATTGAGACGATCAACCATGCCTCTGAGGCGGGTGCGGAGGCGATTGTGACCACGGAAAAAGACGCCGTTCGCTTCCCGCGGATCGCGCGCTATGATCTGCCGGTCATTTTTTTGCGGGTGGAAATTGAAATGCTCTCCGGCTCTGAGGAATTTGAAGACTGGATCGACCGGATCTGCTTCCGCTAGAATCCAAGGAATCTGAAATACGGAAAGTTAAAAACTGAATCGGGAAATTTCAGACAGGCTGTCGGCAAGAGGTATTTATTTTAACTGATGCCGGAAAAGAAACCATTCGATGGGTACGACAACTGTTTTTAAAAGACCGGTCATAAAAATTCTGATTGCTTTGGGGTTATTTCCTGATCTTTGTGCCTGCCTGTGAAGATTTTCATGATGCACGTATCTGCCGCCGGTGAAATACCTCTGATTCAGCTGAATAAGAAGAGTGAATTCAGGTACACGATGGATTAGGATCGCTGCGAGGTGCTTTTATGAATGGTGCAGATACGAGCGTCGGGGTTATCGGGCTGGGATATGTGGGCCTGCCCCTGGCGATAGAATTCGGAAAACGGTATCCGACCGTTGGATTTGATGTGAATCCGAAGCGAATCAGCGAGTTGCAGTCCGGTTATGATTCTACACGGGAGTCTTCATCGGAAGAACTGGCCTCAGCCCGACTGTTGGATTTCTCGACAGAGGCGGCGGTTCTTGATCGCTGCAACTGCTATATTATTGCCGTGCCAACCCCGGTCGATAAATCCAAACGACCGGACCTGACTCCACTTAAGAAGGCAAGCGAGACGATCGGCAAGGTGATTTCAAAAGGGGACGTGGTGATTTACGAGTCCACCGTGTATCCGGGGGCGACGGAGGAAGATTGCGTTCCGGTGATTGAAGAGGTCAGCGGGCTTAAATTCAACAAGGACTTTTTTGCCGGGTACAGTCCGGAGCGGATCAATCCGGGCGATAAGCAGCGCCGCCTGACCAATATCATTAAGATCACATCCGGCTCCACGCCGGAAACTGCTGATTTTGTGGATGCACTGTACCGCAGTATTCTTGAGGTTCCGACTCATAAGGCCTCCTCTATCAAGGTCGCTGAAGCTGCCAAGGTGATTGAAAATACCCAGCGCGATGTCAACATTGCTCTGGTTAATGAACTGGCGAAAATCTTCAGTTTTATGGGAATCGACACGCTGGAAGTGCTGGAAGCGGCGGGCACCAAGTGGAATTTTCTGCCGTTCCGCCCGGGTCTGGTCGGAGGACACTGTATTGGGGTTGATCCGTATTATCTTACATTCAAAGCGGAATCGGTCGGCTACCATCCCGAAATGATTCTCGCGGAGCGCCGTGTGAACGACAGCATGGGCGGGTTCATCGTCGATCAGACCGTAAAACTGATGCTCAAAAAACGGATTCATGTCGCCGGAGCCAAGGTGCTGATCCTCGGGCTCACGTTTAAGGAAAACTGCCCGGATATCCGCAACACCCGCGTTACCGATATTGTTGACGGATTTAAAAGCTATGGAGCCGATGTAACCGTCTGTGATCCGTGGGCCGATCCCGAAAAAGTTCGCAGGGAATATGGCATCAATCTGTCCTCTGATCTCCGTTCTCTGACCTCTGGCAGGTACGATGCAATCGTACTGGCCGTGGCCCATAATGAGTTTAAACAATTAAGTGCCGTCGAACTTCGCAGTCTGCGGACGGCTAACAGCGTGGTTTACGACATCAAAAGCATTCTGCCCGTCACAGAAATCGACGGAAGACTTTGATCTTCAGGTGCCGGGGCGGAGGCGCTGAACACGATCCGATAAGACGTTGGCGTGAATGAAGCGACATGATACAACCTTGACCCTATGAAAAAATTCAAAATGAAAATTCCTGAGGTGGTCCGGGCGTTTTTGCCTTACTTTATGATGCTCGGACCGGTTAAGTGGCAGTTCGTCGGCGTGATTGTCTTCGGTACAATCAACGGCGCACTGAACGGACTGGGAATTCCCATTCTCCTTTTTAAAGGGCTTCCTAAAGTGTTTTCCGACAAGCCTCCGGCCGGATATATACTGGCTGCCGTGGTGATTGTCTTCCCTTTGATTGCCCTTGTCCGGGGAATGACGGCATTTTTCAAAGATTATCTTTCCGCACTTTGCGGGATTCGTGTTTTGATCAGTATCCGGCTTCATCTGTACCGTAAAGTACAGAGTTTACCGCTCGGATTCTTCAGCGGAATGCGTGTCGGCGATCTGATGTCACGTCTGATGGCCGATACCTCGGCGGTACAGACCGTCGTCACCAACTCGACCGGCGATCTGATTAACCAGCCGGTTCAGTTTGTCGGGGCGATTGTTGCGTTGATTTACATTTCGTTCCAGCGCAGGGAAGTGGTTTTTATTCTATTTGCATTGGCAATTGTTCCGTTATGCACATTTCCGATCCGGTATTTCGGAAAAAAGGTGAAAGAAAAATCGCGGCGGTTGCAGGCCGGGGCCGGACGCCTTTCAACAGTGATTAATGAAAATCTGGGAGCTGCGCGCGAAGTGCGGGCATTCAACCTTCAGGAGATGGAGGAACAGAAATTTGTCGACCGCATGAAAGTGATTGCCAAATTCAATCTCAAGAAGACGAAATACTCCAAAATGCTGCCGCAATTGATTGAGCTGGTGGCGGCGGTTTCGGTGGCGATCGGAGTGTGGTATGCCGCCAAAGTTCAGTTGAAGGTGGATGATATGATTCCGCTGCTGGTGGCGCTTTACATGACCTACGGGCCGATCAAAAAGTTAGGAACCGTTCACAATGCCATTCGGCAGGGCGAAGCCTCGGTCGAACGGATTGAACAGATTATGGCGACTGATGACGCGGTTCCGGAGACAGAACATCCGGTTCCATTTGATCCACGGCACACAATGATTGAATTTGATCAGGTCACTTTCGAGTATGATCCCGGAGTTCCGGTGCTGCGCGATGTCAGCATACAGATTCCGTCCGGAACCGTGGCTGCATTGGTCGGGCCCAGCGGTGCGGGAAAATCGACTTTCGCCAATCTGATTCCGCGGTTTTATGATGTAACCGGAGGCGCAATTCGTATCGGCGGAATCGACCTGCGGGATTTCAGCAAAACCGATCTGCGCAACCACATCTCGATCGTGTCACAAGACACCTTTTTGTTTAACGACACCATCCGCAACAACATCCGGCTCGGACGGATGGACGCAACGGATGATGAAGTGGAAATCGCGGCGGAACATGCCTTTGCCCACGAATTCATCCAGACGTTTGACAACGGCTATGACACGCTGGTCGGCGAGCGCGGCACCCGGTTGTCCGGCGGACAGAAACAGCGCATTGCCATCGCCCGCGCTTTTCTGCGCAATGCACCGATTCTGATTCTGGATGAAGCCACTTCGGCCCTCGATTCCGAGAGCGAAGAAAAAGTGCAGAAGGCTCTGGTTGAACTGGTAAAGGGCCGGACGGTATTCATCATTGCGCATCGTTTCAGCACGATCAAACTGGCGAGCCGGATACTGGTTTTTGAGCAGGGAATTCTGCGGGGAGCGGGCACGCACTCTGAGCTTTACGCCTCGGATGCGCTCTATAAGAGCCTCTACGACCGGCAGTTTATAGAGTAGACCGTTTCGGGATCATTGCCGGCCTAAGTTCTTAATCTTCCGGCTCCTCGCCGGTTTTCCTTTTTGCATTTTCGGCATGAAGCAAGATAATCTCCGGAGGATTTCGGAGGAGACATGATGAAAACGATCAGAAGAGATCGCATCCTTCAGGATATGAAGGAGTTCCAGCAGGAGTTCGGCGGCCGGTACGGAATTCTTTCTTCAGGTCTTTTCGGATCGTTAGCCCGGGATGCCGCATCAGAAGACAGCGATATTGATATGGCTGTGCGCCTGAAAGAACCGAATCTGGTTACCTTTTCGCGGATCCGACCTGTTCTGCGGAAGGGACTTAATTTCGTAATGAACAGATCGTTTTCGCTTGTCTGCAATTTGCTCGTGCATAGCTTCCGAACCTCGTGTTCCGGAGGGCCCGCATACGAGCCGCTGCTGCAACCGCCGAGTTATGAAATTTTAAAAGGCTGAATAATGGATGATCGAAAACAGATTCTTTGCATGAAATGGGGCACCATGTACGGACCGGACTATGTGAACTGCCTGTACGGCATGATTTCCCGGAATCTTTCCTATCCGTTCCGACTGTTCTGCATGACGGATCATACCGAAGGAATCCGTTCGGAAGTGGAATGCCTGCCGTTGCCGCAGCTCGGCTTTGAGGTTCCTCCCGGGGCACCGGGAAAATGGCCCAAACAGGCGCTGTGGAACCGTGATCTGTTCGGTCTGAAAGGGGCAGCTCTGTTTCTGGATCTGGATTCAGTCATCGTCGGCAGCCTGGACGGCTATTTTGAATATGGATCGCCGGAAGATGTTATTACCGCCCGCAACTGGATCAAACCCTGGCAGCGCGGTGCCCAAACCTCTGTTTTTCGTTTTCAGATCGGCTCACATCCCTACATGCTGGAGGATCTTCAGGCCGATCCGCTGTTGTGTGTGAAATATCAGTTTGAACAGAACTATGTAACGAATCACCTCAGGGGCGGTGTACGGTTCTGGCCGGCGGCATGGACAAAACATTTTCGGCGTCACTGCATGGGGTCGTGGCCCCTGCGTTATCTGCATCCGCCGCGCCTGCCCGCCGGCTGCAAAATTGTTACGTTTCCCGGCAGCCCCAAGCCGCCGGATGCCATTGCCGGCCGCTGGACCGAAAACAACTCGGCCCGCCCGCCGGAGGAACATTTCAAATGGGCGCTGTCGCAACCGGCAGGAAAACAACGGAAAAAAGCATTACATCGCTATGTCCAGCCCTGCGACTGGGTGAAGGAAAACTGGAAACCTTGAAAAGACCGGAAGTGAAAACAATCTGGATCGTCAGTGAGGGAAGTCCCGGGCACATCAGCCAGTCGGTCGGACTGGCTGACGCGCTGTCCGCAGTGATTCCGGTGCAAACCGTCACCGTCAAGGGCCGTGAAAAAATACGTGGCTGGCTGAGACCGTTTGTTCGCCGACTCATGGGTACGGACGGCGCACGCCTGCTGTCTGATCGGTTGATGCGGCATATTGTGAATCTGGAGATCCCGGAAAAGAGTCCCGTTCCGGATTTGATCGTATCAAGCGGCGGCAAGAGTATTTTTGCAGCACGCACACTGGCAGGACGTTACCATGTTCCCTATATTTTTATCGGTGAGCGCAAGCCTTATCCCGCGACGTGGTTTCATACGATCATCAGCCCGGTTCCCGGAGAGTCCTGTGCCAATTCCATTGATGTGGAACTGATTCCCACACCGGTGACACCGGAGTTCATTGCGCAGAAAGGGACGGTTCAAAAAGGCCTCTGGTGCATGATTGCCGGCGGGGCGTCACGCAGCCACCGGTTTAAAGAAAAAGACTGGGTCAATCTGGCCGAAGGGATGAATGCGCTGGCGGAGCGCGAAAAAATCCGCTGGCTGCTCACCACCTCGCGGCGCACCGGAGCGGCGGCGGAAGCCGTTTTAAAAAAACATCTGGATCCGGATGTTTTAGAGGACGCGATCTGGTGGGCGGAAAATCCCCGGAAAGAACTCTACTCTTTTATGGCCCGCTCCGAGGTGCTGTTCGTCACGCAGGACAGCGTCACCATGGTAACCGAAGCCGTCTCATCCGGAAAACCGACCATAACTGTTTTCCCTGAAACGGTTGTTATTCCAGAAAGCAGTTTTATGAACTCCTATTTTGCACGACTGGAATCCAATAAGCGGATTCTCCGTGTTTCCGCCGGTGCTTCGGGAAAACTCCTGTTCAAACAGAATAAATTGGTTCCGCTGTCGGGAAATATGTTGACGCCTGTGGCCGAAATGCTGCTGAAAAGGCTGGGATGGACGGAATACGGCACGCATAATACCGAATTCGCAAAGGCTTGATGGAAATATGGGAAAGGCAATGAATAATCTGGGTGTTGTGATTCCGGCCTGGAACCGCGGGAGTGTCATCACAGAGGCGCTTGACTCCGTACTGAACCAGACCCGCCCGCCGCTTCAGGTGGTGGTTGTGGATGACGGGTCCACAGACGGAACCGGAGGGATCGTTGATGCCTGGCAGAAGCGGAATAAACTGCCGTTCCGGTTCAGGTATGTGATTCAGGAAAATGCCGGGGTTTCAGTTGCCAGAAACCGGGGGGCGGCGCTGCTGAGAAACTGCAGTCATGTCGCTTTTCTGGATTCGGACGATTTGTGGCCGGCTGACTTCGTCGAGGCGGCGCTGAAGGATTTTGAACTTTGCGGGGACGAACTGATACTTTGGAGCAGGGACTTTGCACGGTATACGGCGGCAACAGGGGAACTCAGTCCGCAGTACCGCGAAGCGTTTAATGATGTTTATCCGGCTGTCAAAAAAGCTTTTTATCTGAATAAACTGCCGGTGCTTTCCGGTACAGTGGCCCGACTGGCGGATCATTATTCCGTCAGGGGGTTCCTGGAGGGAATGCTGACCGGTCAGGATCGGCTGTGGATGCTCCAAATGGCCCGGCGCGGACGATGGATTTCAACTTCCGGAAAGTTTGTTCGTTTCCGCCGTGATTACGTGGCAATTAAGCAGAAAAAGAGTGACCACCTCAGCCGTCTCCAGCAGACACCGGAGTGGCAGATCGCCCGTCCGGCAACACACGAGTTCTATCTGATGGACAATTCGCAGGGCTCCTTTCTTTCACGCCGTAAATGTGCCGACCGCCTGATCGAACTTTGGAAGTGGGCCGGAAGAGAATATCTGAAGGAGGGGCATAAACCTTACTGCCGCTGGTGTTATGAACGCGCCGCGTCCATTAAAGGGAGACGGCACGTTTCCCTGTTGGAAGGTTTTAAGTTATTCGGCGCAGCAGCTGCATGCCCTGACGGGTGGCTTTCGAGCCGCCTTCTCCCGCAGCCTGTACTGCCGGATTAGCAAGCGGTTTCCATTGAAGTAAGTGTATACAGAGAAATAACGCATTTCTAATCGGGTATGACATGGTTGATTGAATAACAAAACGGAAAGGAATCAACGACTTAGCGTTGTTGGTATGCGCATGAAAAGACTGAAGACAAAACATATTGCGGTAACCGTCCTTATCACGATGGTATTACAGATTACATTGGCAGCATTTTTCGGGATGTTTTCTGTGGAACTGAGGAATACGGTAAATATCGCTTTTGCCACTTTGCTTCTGCTGACGCTTATTCTGATTCTTTTCAGAGAACTGCAGTCCGGTTTGAAACGCCACAGAAAAGAATTAAATAAAGAATTAAATATTGTATATCGTCAGATAGAGGCTTATCAGGCGTTGAATTCACTTGTAAAGTTCAGCTTTCCACCGGTCGGAACCCGCGGTTGGGCCGCATCGCCTGATTTTCTGTATGAAATTGCTAAAAATATATTATCAGCCAAACCGCAGGTGATATTAGAAGCAAGCTCCGGACTGTCCACAATAGTGGCTGCCAGCTGTTTGAGACAGATTGGCGGCGGGAAAGTTATTTCATTAGAACACGATGAAAAATATGCGGAAAATACGCAGAAATTAATCAAAGAGTCGGGGTTGCAAGACTATGCGGAGATTGTTTATGCACCTCTTACGCCCAGCAACATCAATGATGAGATCTGGCTTTGGTATGATTATAAACGGATGCAACTTGACGCTTCTGTAGATATGTTCATTGTCGATGGACCTCCCCGCAGAACGCAGAAGCTGGCTCGGTATCCCGCCCTGCCGTTAATGTTTGCCGACATACGCAACAATGGTCTGGTGCTGCTCGATGATGGGAATCGGGACGATGAACGGATCATCGCAACCCGCTGGGCAAAAGAATACTCCTGTAATCTGAGATATCTTGACTTGGAAAAAGGCGCGTTTGCATTACAAATAACCAAATAGTGCTCTGTCATTTTTAAATTTTATGGTTTCGTTGCGACGCGGAAAGAAAGGGAAAGGGGTCAGGAAAGGGGTCAGCCAATAGGAAAGGGGTCAGCCAGGAAAGGGGTCAGCCAATGAATTTTAGAAAGGGGTCAGCCAATGAATTTTAGAATTTGAGGTTGACTTTTTGGCTGCGGGGTGGCAGTTCTCCCTGCATGGCAAGGGCATTACGAGTTGAATATCCCGGAGCACGTTACCATCTGATGTGTCGCGGCAATCAGAGCCGTAATATTTTCGAGCATCAGGAGGATACCGATCTGTTCATTCGTACTCTCGGCGAAATGTGCATACGTAATCAGGCCGTTGTTCATGCCTGGTGCCTGATGAGCAATCACTATCACCTGCTGCTGGAAACCCCTCGGGGCAATCTGGTCGATGCGATGAAGTGGTTTCAGGCAACCTTCACGCAACGTTACAACGCACGTCATCAACTGTGGGGCCATCTGTTTCAGGGACGATATAAAGCCAAAATCATTGACGATGAGGATGACTCTTATTTCCGGAAAATCAGCGAGTATATTCACCTGAATCCGGCAGATGCCGGTCTGGTGAAAGTCGGCGAACTGGCAGACTACTCTTGGAGCAGTTATCCACTCTATCTGAAACCGTCCTCGCAACGGCCGGATTGGCTGCATGTTCTGGACGTCCTTCATACCGTCGGACTACAGAATGACTCCCTGAGATCCCGCCGGGCCTATCAGAGTTATATGGATTTGCGCCATCAGGCTGTTGCCACGAAAACTCTGGATGAAACAGAATGGCGGCGCATGGAACGCGGCTGGATGCACGGCAGTCAGGAGTTCCGGGAACGAATGATCGCCTGTCTGGAAGAGC
>JASKKX010000082.1 GCA_030153935.1 Verrucomicrobiota bacterium
TGCCAAAGAGCGTGAAACGCTGGTGATGGGTCTGCGGCTTCTGCAAGGCGTGGAGGTTTCTGCCGCTCTTTGGGAACAGCTGAAAGAAAACTTCCAGGCAATGGAAAAGGAAGGACTGCTGGCAATTGCCGGGAACCATATCCGGCTGACCGGAAATGCCTTATTTGTCAGTGACTCAGTTTATTCAGAATTAGTGTGATATCAGATTGCTACTTTCTTTTTCTTTACGTAAGTTAACGATGCGGGCAATTAAATATTTATTTTGCATCATTTAAAGAGGAAGGGAAAAGGTCATGGAAAATTCAGTGATTCCGGGTATTTGGTGGATTGCGCCGATTGCCTCAATTCTTGCATTGGGATTTGCGGTTTACTTCTATAAAAAAATGATGGGTGCCCATGAAGGGAATGCCACCATGATTGAAATCGCGGGACACGTTCGCGAAGGGGCGATGGCTTATCTGATCCGTCAGTATAAAGTGGTTGCACTTGTCTTTCTCGTCCTGCTGGTTATTTTGCTGGTTTTGGCTCTCTCCGGTATTCAAAATCCTTTCGTTCCGATCGCTTTTCTTACCGGGGGACTTTACCCCGGTCTCTGTGGTTTTATCGGCATGAGGACCGCAACAGCAGCTTCCTCGCGCACGGCGCAGGGTTGCTCGGAAGGCCTGAACCACGGCCTTCAGGTTGCATTCCGTTCCGGCGCGGTGATGGGTCTGGTTGTGGTCGGTTTTGGATTGTTTGATATCTGTTTCTGGTACTTCATCCTTGATAAGCTGGTTTACACCACCGCTCACATGACTAACGGCTTGAGTTTTTTCGGCATGACGCTCGTTCCGGCAGGCTGCACCATGATTGAAAAGCTGGTTCATATGACAACCACGATGATCACTTTTGGTATGGGGGCCTCCACTCAGGCGCTTTTTGCTCGTGTCGGCGGCGGCATCTATACAAAAGCGGCTGATGTCGGTGCGGATCTTGTCGGCAAGGTTGAAGCCGGCATTCCGGAAGACGATCCACGCAATCCCGCCACCATCGCCGACAACGTCGGGGATAATGTCGGCGATGTTGCCGGGATGGGGGCCGATCTCTATGAATCCTACTACGGTTCAATTTTAGCCACTGCCGCTCTCGGCGCGGCGGTCGGCGCACATCGCATTGCGGAGGGGATCGGCTCTATTCAGGACGCGATCGGATTTGTCACAGCCCCGATGATTGTTGCCGGGATTGGCACACTTCTCTCTATTATCGGCATGTTCCTCGTCCGTTGCAGAGAGGGGGCCAGCCAGAAAAACCTGCTCAAAGCGCTGCTCACCGGTACGCTTAGCAGCTCCATCTTCATCGTGCTGGCGCTGATCGGCATGTGGCAGATCGGAATGATTGCCGGAGGAATTGTTCTCGCTGTTATTTCAGGACTTGCCGCCGGGGTGATTATTGGACAATCCACGGAATACTATACCTCCGATGAATACAAACCGACACGGGGGATCGCCGGGCAGGCGGTCATGGGAGCGGCGACCACCATTATCGATGGTCTGGCCACCGGCATGTACTCCGCTGGAATTCCGGTCATCACGATTGTTGTCGTCATCATCTGTTCCTTCGGCTTTGCGGGCGGCTTCCACGACATTTCCATGGGTCTTTACGGTATCGGCTTTGCTGCCGTCGGGATGCTTTCCACGCTCGCTATCACACTGGCGACCGACGCCTACGGGCCGATTGCCGACAACGCCGGCGGCAACGCTGAAATGTCGCATCTGGCGCCGGAAGTGCGCGAACGTACCGATGCGCTTGACTCGCTCGGCAACACTACCGCCGCCACCGGCAAAGGGTTTGCGATCGGCTCCGCCGCGCTCACCGCCATGGCGCTGCTGGCCGCCTACATTGAAGAGGTTAAAATGTGGATCGGCAAACTGGCCGGCGACGGCTCTTTCCTGGGCTTTACGGCACACGAAGCCAAATGGGCCGGCATGATGCCGTTCGTCGATAAATTCGAACTGCATATCATGAATCCACTGCTGATTTGCGGCCTCTTTGTCGGCGGCATGATGGCCTTCGTCTTCTGCGCGATGACCATGAAAGCCGTCGGCCGCGCGGCCGGTTCAATGGTTGAAGAAGTTCGCCGCCAGTTCAAAGAATTTCCCGGCATCATGAAAGGCACACAGAAACCCGACTATGCCCGATGCGTCGCCATTTCCACTAAAGGCGCCCAGAAAGAAATGCTGATTCCTTCTCTGCTTGCCATCATCGTTCCGGTTGTGACCGGACTGATCCTCGGTGTGCCGGGCGTCATGGGACTGCTCGCGGGCGGACTCACCACCGGCTTTGTGCTGGCCACCATGCTCAACAATGCGGGCGGCGCATGGGATAACGCCAAAAAGTATATTGAACGCGGCGCCCACGGCGGCAAGAAACTGCCGGACGGAACGAAAAATCCGGTTCACGGCGCGGCGGTTATCGGCGACACGGTCGGCGATCCATGTAAAGACACTTCCGGTCCGGCGCTCAACATTCTCATCAAACTGATGACCATGGTCAGCGTCGTCTTTACACCGGTTGTTGTAAAGTTTTCGCCAATCATTCAGGAGTGGCTTCACATCGTTACCATCAAATAAAATGCGTCATGCTTAACGAGAAGGCCGTCCGGCAGGGCGGCCTTTTCTGTTTTCCAAGCAACAGGATATTTCACCCGGCTTTTTCGACTAAGGGAAAATGAGTCACCCGGCAACCGGTTTTCACGGATTGAAAATCAGTTGATGAGGACGGATTTGCCGGAGCCTTTTTCGGCGCGGCCGATGATGCGAGGACCGGCTTTTTCTTTTTTGAGCAGTTCCATGGCGGCATCGGCGTCCGCGGCGCGGACAAAGAGAGTCATGCCGATGCCCATGTTGAAGACGCGGTACATTTCTTCGTGATCAACCTGACCGGCTTTTTCGATGAATTGATAAATCGCGGGCGTTTTCCATGTTGAACGGTCAAAGACAGCATCGACGGTTTTGGGCAGGACACGCGGAACGTTGTCGACAAGTCCGCCGCCGGTGATGTGCGCCATGCCATGCACCTGAATTTTTTTCATGAGGGCGGTGACGGGTTTGAGATAACTTTTATGGACAGCGAGCAGGACTTTTTCGAAGGTCTGCTTGGTGCCGGGAACGAGGTCGCTCAGTTGTTTGCCGGCGATTTCGAAAATGACTTTACGGGCAAGGGAGTACCCGTTGGTATGCAGTCCGCTGGAAGGCAGGCCGATGATGACGTCGCCTTTACGGATGGTTTTGCCGGTGATGACTTTTTTCCTTTCGACCTGGCCGATGATGGTGCCGGCGAGGTCGTATTCCCCCTTCGGATAAAGGCCGGGCATTTCGGCGGTTTCGCCGCCGAGCAAGGCGCAGCCGTTTTCGCGGCAGGCTTTACAGAAACCGGAAATGACCGCTTCGAATACGTTGCCTTCAAGGGCGGCAGCGCCGAGATAGTCAAGGAAAAAGAGGGGCACAGCACCCTGCACGAGGATGTCGTTGACGCAGTGGTTGATAAGGTCCTGGCCGACGGTGTTGTGCCTGCCGGCCATGTGGGCGACTTTGAGTTTGGTGCCGACGCCGTCGGTACTGGCGACGAGCAGATAGTCTTTGCCGGGTGAACGGAAGAGCCCGCCGAAGGAGCCGATTTCACTGACGACCCCCGGGGTGGCAGTGGTTTTGACGTTTTTTTTGATCCGTTGCAGGGAGTTCATCATGATGTCGATATCGACACCAGCCTGTGCGTATGCGCTTTTTTTTTCTGCCATCTCTGGATTCTCCGTTTTGAGGGGCGAAATGTAACACGGAGGACCGGACGGACAATATAAAAGCGCTGAACTCTATTGTTTTTTGGGTTGCACAGGATTAGCCTTTTATAATTTGAAAAGATCGGCAGCGGTTTAAATTATGAAGAATGAGCCTGCGAGACTGACCCCGTTTTTTAAAAGTCTGGCCTTTGTGCTTCCGGCTACGCTGACCGTTGTTGTCAGCGTTGTGCTGTTTTCAATTGCAGGGATACTGATTGCTCAGGAGAAAGTTGCCGTCGAGCGCGAAATTCAGCGCAATATGCACCAGAAGCTTTCGCTGACCAAAATTGCACTTGAACCGCTGTTGAAGAGCCTGGATGAAAAGACACTCAACTCTTTTCTCAAATCGCTGCTGGATGACCGGGACATTGTCTTTGCGGGTGTTACGGTTGGAGACCCCGAAAACCCGATACTGCAATGCGAACAGGTAACGCAGGGTTTCGGCTGGGTGGTTCATCGCAAGCAGGTGGCAGAAAGCCGCTTTATGCAGGGAACCACAATGATTCCGCTTCCGGACGGTAAATCAGCAGAAATTCGTCTGGTGGCTTCCAACCGGACTGTTTGGGAAGAACTGGGGCAGCAGGTTCTCGTAATTATTGTCATTACCGTGCTGGTGGTGGTCAGTCTGTCCAGCGCCTCCTTCCTGTTGACACACCGATTGATTTTCAAACCGGTGAAAGAGCTTTCCCGTTCGGCCGAAGAAATCGCACACGGCCATCTTGAGAAAGAGGTCCCGGGGAGTCGTCTGAATGAGATCGGGGAATTGGCCAGACAGATGGATAGGATGCGTCGGTCCCTTCAAAAACTGATCGGTGATCTTGACTGTGCGAGGTCGCGTCTGGAAGAGCGCGTGAAGGAGAGAACCCGCGATCTTCTGGCGGCCAAGGAGGCCGCCGAGGTCGCTAACCGCGCTAAGAGTGAATTTCTGGCTAATATGAGTCATGAGCTGCGTACCCCGATGAACGGGGTCATCGGAATGAGTGATATTCTGCTCGAGACCGATCTGAACCCTGAGCAGCGGCAAGCCACAGAGATTCTCCAGCATTCTGTACAGTCGCTGCTGACGATCATTAATGATATTCTTGATTTTTCAAAGATTGAAGCCGGCCGTCTCGAACTGGAAAATCGTCCGTTTTCTCTCCGGAAAGTGACGGAAGTAATTCAGGAGATTTTCCTGCCGGATGTTTTTTCCAAAGGGCTGAAGCTTGAGGTCCACTATCCGTCCGATATCCCGTCCTGGCTGGTGGGAGACGAGGTCCGTATTCGGCAGATACTCACGAATTTGGTCGGCAATGCCATCAAATTCACTGAAAAAGGGGGAGTTTTCGTTGATATCCAAAGAACGGGTCAGTCAGCGAACGAGATAAGTTTAAGGATCAGTGTAAGAGATACTGGGATCGGAATTCCCCCGGAACAGCAGCAGCGTATTTTCGAGAAATTCACCCAGGCGGATCTTTCGACAACCCGCCGGTTCGGCGGAACCGGGCTGGGTCTCTCTATTTCCAAACAGCTGGTTGAAATGATGAATGGACGGATTGGAATGAACAGTGATCCGGAAAGCGGAACCACCTTTTATTTTGTGGTAACACTTCCGTTTTCGAGCGATAGCAACGTCCCCCGACGCCCTGCTCGCAAGTTGAAAAAGTTTGAGGGACGTGTCCTGCTGGCCGAAGACAATCAGGTTAACCAGATCGTTGCCCGCAAGATCCTCGCCAGTCTCGGACTGGAGGTTGAAGTGGTCGAAAATGGACAGCTGGCAGTAGAAAGGCTTAAAGCGGAGATGTTCGATGCGGTTTTCCTTGACTGCCAGATGCCGGTGATGGACGGTTATGCTGCAGCCCGCGAAATCCGACGACTTGATCTTCCTGCTTCGAAAGTTCCGATTATCGCCATGACGGCTCACGCAATGACCGGTGATCGCGAAAAATGTCTTGAGGCGGGAATGGATGAATACATCGCCAAACCGGTAAAAAAAGAGGCTGTTGCCGAGGTGCTTTCCCGTGTTTTCAGAACAGATGATCTCCCGCCCGGAGCTGTTGCGGCGACCCGGCGATCAGAAGAAACGAGTCCGGATCTGGAAAAAAATACCTGAAAAGTTTCCAAACATTGAAAACTTCCGTTACACTTTCTTATTATGATCCGGCTTGTCGAATATCCCGAAACTCTTCTGGAAACCGAGCGTTTTTTTGCGCCCGGCGGCGCATTGGAACAGGCACATGCCGGCGGGGATTTTCCGTTCGAAGTTCGTTCGCAGCAGCAGCAAATGGCGCGCGGAGTGGCGGAGGCCTGTGCGAATTCGTGCCATCTGGCGGTAGAGGCAGGAACCGGCGTCGGCAAAAGTTTTGCCTATCTGGTTCCGCTGATCCTCAACGCGCTGGCACAGAATGTTCGGGCTGTTGTGGCAACCTATACGATCACGCTGCAGGAACAGCTGATCGAAAAGGATATTCCGTTTTTGCAAGGGGCGCTGGGAGTCGACTTTAAAGCACGATTGGTGAAGGGGCGTTCGAATTATCTCTGTCTGCGCCGCCTGGCACGGGCTCGGCAGATGGGTAGCGATCTGTTTGATACATCGAAAGGAATCGAGCTGGACCGGATTCGTGCCTGGGCAGACACCGCGGTGGAGGGCAGCCGACAGGAACTGGATCCGCAACCCTCGGTGGATGTCTGGAGCGCGGTTTGCGTGGAGCAAGGAAATTGCCTTGGCAAAAAATGTCCCGACTACGATCGCTGTTTTATGATGAGAGCACGTGCGGGACTGTACGAAGCCAATCTGCTGGTGGTGAATCATCATCTTTTCTTTTCCGAATTGGCAGTACGTGCCGGCGGCGGAGCTTTTCTTCCCGACTATGGAATGGTGGTCTTCGACGAGGCGCATCAGATGGAAAATGCAGCGGCGGAGCATCTGGGGATCCGTCTTTCGCGTTATGCCGTGGAACATTGGTTGCGCCGGCTGTTTACGCAGGATAACCGCAAAGGACTTTTTGCTGTTTTGCGCGACGGAAAAGGGGCCGACCTGACAAACCGTGTCCGGGATGAAAGCGACCGGTTTTTTAAAGAGATGCGCAAAACCGGCAATCTTTCCGAAGAGAACAGTACGGTGCGCCTGCGCGAACCGCCCGCGATTGAAACGGGCCTGCCGGAACGGTTGGCGGAGCTGGATGTCCACCTTGGTGTGATTGTCCGTGATATGGAGAACGAGGAACTGAAAGCAGAGCTTCAGTCGGCACGGATGAAGGGCCAGCTTTTCATTGAAATGCTGGTGACGTTCCTGAAGCAGAGTGCCGCAGGACATGTTTACTGGATCGGGCTGGAAGGAAGGGTTCACCGGCAGACCGTTCTTTACTCCGCGCCGGTGGATGTCGCGCATCTGCTGCAGAAAATGCTGTTCGACGAAGTGCCCTGCGTGGTGCTGACGAGCGCAACGCTGGCGGTTAACGGAGATTTGAAATGGTTTCGCGAACGAATCGGCGCTGAACACTGCGACGAACTGCAGGTTGGATCTCCATTCGATTACAGCCGGCAGATGCGCGTCAAGCTGCCGGCCGGAATGCCGGACCCTTCAGATGCGAAAGCATTTGAAGCCGCAGTAATTGAAACACTGCCGCGCTATATTGTACAGGGTGGCGGGAGGGCATTTGTGCTGTTTACAAACACCGGATTGATGCGTCGTGTGGCGGAGAGATTGAAGGAGCGGCTGGACGATCTGGGATTTGATCTGTTTGTCCAGGGGACAGGACTTCCGCCGCAGGTGATGCTGAGAAGGTTTCGCGAACATGGAGCGGCAGTGCTGTTCGGGGTGGATCGTTTCTGGATGGGTGTGGATGTGCGCGGCGATGCATTGAGTAATGTGATTCTGGTTCGTTTGCCGTTTGCCGTGCCTGACCAGCCGCTGGTGCAGGCCCGCATGGAGGCGGTCAAGGCGAACGGGGGCGATGCCTTTCGGGATTATTCGCTGCCATCGGCCGTAATCAAATTCCGGCAGGGGGTCGGACGATTGATCCGGACGGCCGACGATGAAGGTACAATCGTAATTCTTGACCCGCGTGTAACGGGAAAATGGTACGGTCGGCTTTTTCTGCAGGCGCTGCCTGAGTGTCCGGTTGACATCGATGAATAAAGCCGGCATTGTATTTTCTACTGATGAAAAAAATCAGTGTTGACATTATAAATAAATCAGTTCACTGAGTCTCTTAAAAGAGGAGAGGATAATGAGTGTCAAAACGATCGGTCTGATTCTCGGCGGGGGAACGGGAACGCGCCTTCAACCTCTTACACTGGACCGGGCCAAGCCGGCGGTGCCGATCGCAGGTAAATACCGATTGGTCGATATTCCAATCAGTAACTGTATCAACGGAGGAATTCGTTCAATTTATCTTCTTACCCAGTTCAACAGCGTTTCTCTTCACCGGCATATCCAGTCGACATACAACTTTGATCAGTTTTCCCAGGGTTTTGTCCGCATGCTGGCCGCGGAACAGACGCCGACATCCAATGGCTGGTTTCAAGGGACGGCAGATGC
>JASKKX010000083.1 GCA_030153935.1 Verrucomicrobiota bacterium
TCCCGAAGATTAGAAAAGTCCGTGTTGCCCTCCGGCTGGACCGCCTCCTGCAGCGGATTCAGATGCAGGCAGAGCGCATCCGCCTTGAGCACCTGCACAACAGCGCGGGCATGAGAGAGCGTCATGTCCTCGTTAAGCTGTACGGCTCCGAGATTGGAAAACAGCAGCGCGGAGGGGGCGGTATGGCGCAGGTCAAAACTCGATCTGGCCGTCGGTCCCGTAAAGAAAATGCGCTGCGAGCCGACCCCCATCGCAACGCCTTCGGCCTCGGCGGCGGCGGCGAGATGGGTGTTAATCATTTTGAGCATCCGGTCGCCTCCGCCGGTCATGGAGGAAATCAACAGCGGAAATGAAAGTTTTTTCCCCAGAAATTCAATCGATGGATCAATCGCTTTCAGATCGAGTTCAGGAAGGGCGCGGTGAGTCAGATGAACCTCGTCAAAATAATATTTACGCCGGTCCACCCGGTCATCGCCGGCGACAATTTCGACGTGCTCAATTTTACGTTTTTCAAGTTTACTCATGAACGCTCCAGTTTACGGTGTGCCGTCATCAGTTCCCCGGGATTGGTCAGTGCCGCCAACAGGGAAAGTTCGCCGCAGAGCACCGCGGCCGCGCAAATGAGCGCGAGGCGGCGGGCATTGGCTCCCGGCTCACGGGCTTCCCGGCAACCGAGTCTTGCCAGCACGTCTGCGACAAACGGAAGCGCCTTGCCGTTGCCGACGGTGCCGACAATCAGGTTGGGAAGGGTAACGGCAAACCAGAGATTATCGCCGCGCACTTCGGCCTGCGTGATTCCCTGCGACCCTTCAATAATATTGGCGGCATCCTGCCCCGTCGCGAGGTAAAATGCGAGCAGCATATTGGCATAATGCGCGTTGGCGGAACGCAGTCCGCCCGCGAGCACGGAACCGATCAGATTTTTACGGATATTCAACTGCACGGTTTTTTCAGGCGTTGTTCTGAGATATCTGCGGCAGAGTTTTCCGGGGACCGTCAGTTCGGCCACAACATACTTCCCGCGCCCGAGGATGCCGTTGACCCCGGTTGCTTTTTTGTCGGAACAATAGTTGCCGGATATCGATTCATAGTTCAGTTCCGGGCAGAGTTCAAGGATCTGATTCATCAGCGCTTCGCTCGCCAGCGTGGCCATGTTGTGGCCGGAGGCGTCGCCGGTGGTGAATTCGAAGCGCAGAAAGAGCAGATTGCCCGCAATCTGCGAGTGCATATCGATCAGCCTGGCAAAGCGGCTGGTTGTCTCGACCGTTTTCCCCAGCGAGGGGAAATCCGCTTTGATTCTGTCCAGACAGTGGAACGCCCTCACCGCGTCCGGCGCTTCAAACAGCACCGAGCGGCTCATCCGCTCGTCGATGACGATCGCTTTGATGCCGCCAGAAACCGTCGCCACGCGCGCCCCGCGGTTGACCGACGCAAACAGCGGCGTTTCATAGGTCGCCAGCGGAATTTCTGTTTCCGTGTCGATCGCCGGTCCGGTAATCCGGACCGGACCGACCCACTGCAGCGGCACGTTGGCGAACTGATGGTTCATGAGCAGGACCCCTCGCTGATGGACCCCGGCTCAGAGTTCGTCGAAGAGCCAGGTGGAAAGGTAGCGTTCGCCGGTATCGCAAATGACCGTGACAATGAGTTTACCCTCATTCTCCGGACGCCTGGCCAGCTCAAGCGCAGCCCAGACGTTCCCGCCGGAGGAGATTCCGCAGAGGATCCCCTCCTCTTTGGCCAGCCGACGTGCCGTTATCCCGGCGTCGTCAGAAGAGATCTGAATGATTTCGTCAATCAGACCGGTATCCAGATTGGCCGGGATGAATCCGGCACCGATTCCCTGAATTTTATGCGGACCGGGTTTTCCACCGGAAATGACCGGAGAGTCGGACGGCTCCACAGCAACCACTTTGACTTCGGGGTTGCGTTCTTTGAGTCCGCGGCCGGCACCGGTGAGGGTCCCTCCGGAGCCGACTCCGGCAACAAACAGATCCACTTTCCCTTCGGTATCGTCCCAGATTTCAACCGCGGTGGTCCTGTAGTGCATTTCCGGGTTGGCCGCGTTATCGAACTGCTGCGGCATGAACGCACCGGGAATCGTTCCGACGAGTTCCTCCGCCTTTTTAATGGCACCGGGCATGCCTGCAGATCCGGGCGTAAGGACCACGTCCGCGCCGAGTGCCGCGAGCAGTTTGCGACGCTCGATGCTCATGGTTTCCGGCATGGTGAGGACCAGTTTATAGCCTTTGGCCGCCGCCGTGAAGGCGAGTGCGATTCCGGTGTTGCCGCTGGTCGGCTCGACAATTGCAGCGCCGGGTTTCAGTTTGCCGCTTTTTTCGGCGGCCTCAATCATGGCAACACCGATCCGGTCTTTTACGCTTCCAAGCGGATTGCGCGACTCCATTTTTACAGCAACGGTCGCTTTTAATCCTGCAGTAAGCCGATTCAGCCGGACCAGGGGAGTCCCTCCTATGGTCTGCGTTACATCGTCATAAATTTTCATCCTTGATTCCTTTCAAACTGTTTTTAAATGGCATAACTGATCACCCCGGCCTGCTCAAACTCTTCCGATCTGTTGAGAAGGTCTTTCAGGGTGATTTTGGAAAAATAGTCTTCAAGCACTTTCGAAGCCCCTTCCCAGACGGGCCGGGTTACACAAATATTTTTGTCGAGGCCTTTACAGTCGTTGCGGGCGCAGTCGACCAGTATGACATCGCCTTCAGAAGCGCACAGAATATCGTAGACCGTGATTTGTGAAGGATCTTTGGCCAGCTGGAATCCGCCTTTAACTCCGCGCAATCCAACCACAAGGCCTTCATTTTTCAGCGGGACGATGATCTGTTCAATATAGTCGGCAGAAATACATTCTTCTGCCGCGATTACCTTCTTCGGCACCGGTCCGTTTTTCTGATAGCGGCCGATGCTCAGAAGAATACGAACGGCATAGCGGCCTTTAGTAGACATTTTCATGATTTATTCCTTCCAGGGTAAACTGATAAATTATTATCAGATTTCATCTGTTTTAGTAAACAGGGGTAGACAGGTCAACATTTAAAATACATTTTAAAGCGGATAATTCGCACAAAGTATTGCCTTATACAATCAAATCAGGCAGAAAAACGGTTTGATTTTGAGGAACAAAAAATGAGCGCTCCCGGCGGAAATTTTATTCATGATATTATCGACGCGGATTTAGCCTCCGGCAAACATACCGAGGTCATTACCCGCTTTCCACCTGAACCCAACGGGTATCTGCACATCGGACATGCGAAGGCGATCTGCCTGGACTTCGGCACCGCTCTTAAATATGGCGGGCGCTGTCATCTGCGTTTCGACGACACCAACCCGACCGCCGAAGACACGGAATATGTCGAAGCGATCAAAGAAGATGTCCGCTGGCTCGGCTTTGATTGGGGAGACCATCTTTACTGGGCATCCGACTATTTCGACCGAATGTATGAATGTGCCGTTGAACTGATTCAACGCGGGAAGGCCTATGTCTGCGAACTTTCACAGGACGAATTTAAAGAATACCGCGGAATCCCGACTGAACCCGGCAAAGAACCTCCCTGCCGCAACCGGTCGGTCGAGGAAAATCTCGTTCTTTTTGAAAAGATGAAAAACGGTGAATTCAAGGATGGCGCCTGTGTTCTGCGCGCGAAAATCGACATGAGCTCCCCCAACCTGCATCTGCGCGACCCGGCCATCTATCGCATCAAGCACGCGCCGCATCATAATACCGGCGATAAATGGTGCATTTACCCGATGTACGATTTCGCCCACTGCCTCGAAGATTCCTTCGAAGGGGTCACTCATTCGCTCTGCACCCTTGAATTTGAAGTCCACCGCCCCCTTTACGACTGGATTCTTGAAACTCTTGATCTTTATCAGCCGCGTCAGTATGAATTTGCCCGTCTCAACCTCTCCTACACAATCATGAGCAAACGCAAACTGCTCGAACTGGTGAAAGAAAAGCGGGTCAGCGACTGGGACGACCCGCGTATGCCGACCCTTTGCGGCATGCGCCGGCGCGGCTACCCCCCGGAGGCGATTCGCGCCTTCTGCGCCGAGATCGGCGTCACCAAAACCGAAAGCCTCACCGACGTCGCCCTGCTTGAACATCATGTGCGCAATCATCTGAATGAAACCGCGCCGCGCCGGATGGCAGTGCTCGATCCGCTCAAAGTGATCATTACCGATTATCCTGAAGACGGGTGCGAAATCTTCGATCTTCCCAATCATCCGCAGAAACCGGAAACGGGAACACGGCCCGTTCCGTTCTCCCGCGAAATCTACATCGAACGCGCTGATTTCATGGAAGACGCCCCCGGAAAATATAAACGCTTAACCCTCGGTCGGGAAGTGCGTCTGCGCGGAGCCTATCTGGTCACCTGCAACGAGGCGGTTAAAGATGCGGACGGCAGCATTATTGAACTGCACTGTACGCACGATCCGGAAAGCCGCGGCGGCAATGCGCCGGACGGGCGGAAAGTCAGAAGCACCATTCACTGGGTTTCCGCAAAATACGGGAACGAGGCGGAAATCCGTCTCTACGATCGTCTTTTCACCAGCGAAAATCCGGCCGCTGAAGACGGCGACTTCAAAGAATATCTGAATCCCGATTCGCTTAAAATTGTCACTGGGGTCATTGAACCCGGGCTGGCGGAAGCCGACGCCGGCGACCGGTTCCAGTTCGAACGCATCGGCTACTTCTGTGCCGATTCCGAGACCCCCGTCGATAAACCGGTTTTCAACCTCACCGTCGGTCTGCGCGATTCGTGGAAGGGCTGAGTCTCAGCGAAGCGACCGCAGCCATCTTCCGTTCCTGACTCGAAACGCTTCATCCAAAAAGCTGAACGGTATTATTCAAAAAAAATCCCCGGTCCGGGGAAACCCGAACCAGGGAAGTTTATTCCGATAAACTAGCTTAAGCCTACCACCAGGTTTCCGCCTGCATACCTACGGAAAAACCATCGTCGTCGCCGGCGTAATTGTCGCCGCCAATACCGGTGTCTTTGAAGTCACTGCTCCACTTGGCATAGGTGAAGAACAGACGAATGGACGGACGGCTGAAGAGTTCGCTCTTCGGCGTAAGCTGCGGAGCGATCGTGAATTTATAGAGTTCGCCGCCGTCTCCCCAGTTCGTGCGGTCCACACCGGCTTCAGCCATCAGAGAGAAGTAGTCGGTAAACGCATAAACCGGACGGATACCGCCGGATATCCACCGGCTGTCGGGGTAATCGTCGCCGAGACGCAGGTACTGATAAACAAACGTGGCGGAAACGCTCAGCGGATCACTGATCTGTTTCGTGAGGTCATCCACAATCCGGAACTGTCTGAATTTCCCGTAGTCGATGTGATGATCTTTTTCCAGATGATCTCCGTCCCAAGCGCTCGGACGGCTCAGCTGAGTTTTAAAGTTGTAGGCCGGACCGGTACCGTACTGAGCGACAAAACGGTTGTTCCAGTCTTCACCGAACGGATTGTCCTGAATCAGGGTAATGGCTCCGCCGTCGGCATTATCGAAGTCAACGTCATAGTCTTCGCCCTGAACATCCACGTTGTCTTGACCGTCGAGATGCACATAGTTCAGCCACACCTGGAGCTCGCCGTTCAGCATCGGGATGGATTCAAAGCCCAGGTTGACCGAGCTCTGATCAATCAAATAATCATCCTCCGCAATCTGGTGGCCGCCGGAATCGTAGTCGCTGGTCGTTCCGCCGATCCACGCCAATGACATGCGGATCGGGGTATCGCCGAGAGGAACATTGTCGATCCCGCCGCCGTAACCGCTCATGTTATAGTAATAGAAGTCGTTCATATGGACATTATGCCGTTTGTAGAAACGTTCCCCTGCCCAGAACTCGACCTCCGGGTTGGACGCAATAACGCCCTTGGCGGCAACATAAGCTTCCCGCACGGAGAAATTGTCGGTCTGATAGTCATTATTATCGTCCGTCGGGATCGACATGCTGAAACGGGCCACATTTTCAAATACCACTCCGTCAGCAGTGGCCGGAGTCAGGTATGTGAACTTCGGTTCCATGTAGAGTTCCGCTTCGTTCCCCAAACGATATTTCGCGCCGGCGCCGGGAGCCTTAAAGGCGGTCATGGCTTCGCCGCCTTCACCGAGTCCGTATCCGGCACGGAAGTAAACGCGGTAATGGAAGCGACCGATATAGTTCAGCTTATCCTCAATCGTCGCAATACTTGCGCGGTTTTCTTCCGCCAGACTAACGTTCGTCTTGGTGGCCGACTGCTGCAAAGCGGCTTCCAGTTTTTCGATTCTTTTTTCCTGTTCAAGCAGCCGCGCTTCGTAGTCGTTACTTGTTACATTTTCAGCAGCCCACAGGGAGGTCCCCATCAATAGACTGAGAATTAATAATACACTTTTTTTCATTTTTATCCCTCGTTCTGGTTTTCGTCGCATCGATGCCGATCCATCGATTTTTGAGAAACTTCAACCTGCAGCATGCCCTAACGAATACAATTACACTTAACTTCGTTAACCATGCGGCAAAACCTTAATTATTTTCGTCTGTCTATTTAAAAAAGCTCCTGTCCTCCTTCTTGATTGTGGTTATGCGGCACTCTGCATCATCCTCACAGCAGGCTGCTGCCGGGTTCCAACGTTATTCCTGTGATATTGATGACTGTTCATCTTTTCCAACTCGAGTGTTCCAACGTCATTATTAACTACTGATTCCGCAACTGCCTGGAAGTAAGCAGCTTTATCGGGACCACCCGTTTTCTTCCCTTGGTCTCTCATGGCATTCGCGTTCAGTTTAGACTCCGATATACAGTACCTTCCCGATACAAAACCGCAGAACCGTTCCGATTCTGATTCCAGATAACCAGTCAGCATGATGTCCTTATTAAATCGAACTCGTGATACACCTCGGGTCATTACAACAGTCGGATCGAAACCAACGTCGGGAATCCCGGCACTTCTGAAAACTGAGCTGTTCATTTATCCGCTGGATTATAATGATCTTTGTTATACGTCCCCTCCCAGATGGTTATGACAAATAACCCTCGCTGGCGATAAAGTCAATGGATTTTTTTTTTAGATGGGCAGGGATAACTTAAGGAAGCCTTTTAAGAAATATTTTCAACGGCAGAAGGCTGATCCGAAGCGCGTTGCGCAAATCTTCCCGTTTGCGGAAAATATGCATGTTCAACAATCGATTTATTTTGCGAAAAATTTCTTTTTAATCCGGCATCCAGCATGAAAATTAAAACGGTGGATAATGTTTTGCAACCTGTTTATTAACAAGTTCCTATAGGTGAAACATGAAGGGGATATACCGGGAAGACCGCCTCGTCCCGAAGTCGCTGTTCCGGTATATCCGGAGCGGTGTCTTTCCCGCTGGACCCGGGTTCGGCATGCGGGAATTCGCCGAGACCGATGGCGCAATCGCCAAGACCCGATCCGGAAATTTTCGCCGGAATTTTCACACATCGGAACGCATTGATAATTTTTCCCAGTGCGGCGTTGCAAAGCCCGAGCTCTTCCATCAGTTTCTGATTTTTACAAAGCATTTTTCCAAGGTTTGTAAAAGACTCCATCACCTCTCCGACACTCCTGTCCATTTCATCAAAAATATGTTCCACCTTTTCCGGATCAAGTGCGCGTGCCATTTCAACCAGCGTGATCACTTCAGCGGTTTTCATTTTCGACCCGGAATAAACCGCTGTCAGAGGAAACGTTTCGGGTATCGGATGAATCTCAAGCGGCTCGGCACGGTATGCCATCACGCCGCCGAACACGCTGGCCGCCACGTCAGCACCTGATCCGCGGCCCTGCACACGGCGAACGGTTTCCAGGCTGCGTTTAAAAAGCTCCATTCGATCGTTTGCAGTACCCATCAGCACGACGTGTGCGGCAGCGGTTACGGCGGCAGACGAACCAAACCCGACGTCGCTCGAAAACTCCGATTCAATTCTCAGTTCGATTCCCCGTTGCAGCGGATACTGCCGGACAGCTTCCAGCACGAAGCGAAAGTCAGGATGATCTTTCAGCGCACCGAGCGGCGCTTCATAGGTTCCAAGATCGGAAAAAATTTTCACTGATTTTTCCAGGGTTTGGAAAGCCGAAACGGTGATCCGTCTGTCAATGGCGCAAACCAGCGCGCGACGACCGTGAAGCACGGCGTGTTCCCCCAGAAGCATCAAACTGCCTGGTGCGGAAGCTTTCATCAGCTACACGATGCGCGTTCCGAGAGGGTCTCCGCGGACCGGCGAGACTTTATAACGGTATTTATCGGCGAGCGCCGTCGGCATAG
>JASKKX010000024.1 GCA_030153935.1 Verrucomicrobiota bacterium
GGAATCGCGCGGGATCCGGGGCGTCATCTTACTCCGGAGGTTGAGGCCGTCGCGAGAGAAAAACTCAACAGGCAATGGAGCCCCAAACAGATTAGCGACCGGCTCCGACGAAACGAAAAAAATTTTATCTCCCACGAACGGATGTATCAGTTCGTACAGGCTGACCGAAAAGCGGAACGAATTGGTGCGGCAATATTTTCCAATATGAAGTCCGGTTAGCTCAGAAGAAACCGGAGGTGCACTTCGCGCTTGATGATAGTGCGTCCCTTTAAAGGGACTTTTCACAGGTCCCGCAGATGTCCACACCCAACACCACCGTCATAAATCCATCGCCCGAAGGGTTAACGCAGAAAGCGCCAATGCCAGGCTGAAACTGAGCAGGGTTCCGATCAGAACATATTCTGCCAGCTGCTGTTTCTTCGTCTCTTCAAAACGCAGAACGGATTTGGCGGCAATCAGAAAGCCGATGCCGGCCGGCTGGCCGATAAAAACCAGCAGAAAAATCAGCGTTCGCTCCAGTTGGCCAATCCGTTTCCCGCCGTTTTTCAGTCCTTCTATTATCAGGTTGTTCTCTCTGATCAGGCGCCGTGTCACTTTGGCGACAAAAAATCCGCTGCCCTGTACGGTGGCGACCAGGCCGGAAACAAGCACCAGCGGCTGATAGAACCGCCCGGTTTTTTCCGCGAACCCCATCCGCCGGAAAAGAAACGCCAATGCGGCCAGTACCGCCAAGTGGATGATCTGATCCGCCGCAAAGGCACAAGCTGTATCCCGCCCCGACTTCTGCTTCAGGAAATCGATCAGGAAGTGGCTGAACAGGACCAGAAGCGGCAGTGGCCACAGCAGCCATTGACCAACCAAAATCCAGGCGAGCAGTGCCTGAATCGCCGCATGCAATGCCAGCATCCGGAAACAGTGCTTGTTTTTGACCAGCGAATCGGGCTGCAGCAGAAAATCCGCCAGTACATGAGCACACACCAGAATAACAAACAGCTTCATTATCACCCCTCGCAGCCACTAAAGGCTGCATTTCCCTATAAAAACCCTGAGAACCTGCCGTTTTATCGGTATTTTTACCGATATGTTCCCTCGTTTTCTGACATATACCCGCCGAACCGCCAACCAAACATCGACGCAAGCTCTCGGGCTTGCATAGGGCATATGCAAGCTTTCAAGCTTGCGATAACAGATGATCAAAAAACTCAATGCAGGCCTGAACTTCCGGCCAGGAAGCTCGAATCAGAGCATCTCCGATCGCCTGCCGGGTCGGTTTTTTACCCGAACGCTCACTGATTGGACTGTTTTCAGCAATCTGTTCCTGAGTCTGATTAAGCAATACGCCGGCCAGCGCTATTGCTGCTTTGCCGGTCCACCTGCTTACAACGCAGTCCAGCAGTCGAACAATCAGTTCATCCCGGCGATCAGAGGCATCATCCAGATCGATAGCCAGACGGCCCCCTTTGCGCATCATTTCCAGTCCGTGTCCTGAACGCTCAAACGCCGGACCTGTGGATTCAATGATGTTCTCCGGTTCAAGCCGATCAACGGAACCTGTTCCGATGGAAACGCGGGTGTCCGTGCCGAACTCCGATTTAACGACGGCTCGCAAATAGAGCGCCAGACGAAGCGCCTGTTCCGGCTTTTGCAAAGCGACCTGCCAGCCGTCGCCGCGGGTGATGCCGAGGCCACCGGCCAGTGTGCCGGAAAATTTTCGGTCAAATTCAGAGGCGGCGGATTTCAACCGCTGCTGCAAAGCCTTTGACTGCTCTGCCGTCAATCGCCGGGACTGAACGATATCCCCCGTCAGAACCGCATAAATTTTTTCACTCATAATTCCTTCTCCCGGACTACGGTTTCCATCATAAAGAACCGACAGCCTGCCGACGAAGGACTTTTAGCGAATTTTCCCGTCCCGGGGAAGTCCGGAATCAGAAACCGTGGGGACCGGATCATCGACCGGCAAGCTGGCCGCAGGCGGCGGCGATGTCGCCGCCGAGGGAGCAGCGCAGGGTGGTTTTGAATCCGGCACGCTTCAATTCATCACCAAAGGCTTTGCGGGCCTCTTCAGTGACCGGCTCGAACTGCGCACCGGGGTGCGGATTGAACTGGATGAGGTTGATATGCACGTTGGTGCCGCGCAGAAAATCAATCAGCGCGGCAAGGTCTTCCGGGCCGTCGTTGATGCCTTTGAGCATGAGGTATTCGACCATGAAACCCGCCGTGTTTCCAAGCCTTGGAAAAACGGTTTTCAGTTTTTCCAAGGTCTGGAATGCTGCGACCGGCATCAGCTTTTCGCGCACCTCCTGCCGGGCGCTGTGCAGGCTGAGGGCGATCCGGATTTTCGGGAAGCGCTCCACAAAGCGGGTCATGGCGTCGGGAATGCCGACGGTGGAGACCATGAGGTGGTTTTCGGACAGGTTGAAAAAGCGCGGGTCACGCAGGGTTTCCAGGCATTGGAAAAGGTTGGCTTCGTTGCGCAGCGGCTCACCCATGCCCATGACGACAACGTTGCGCAGTGTCCGCCCTTCTTCGCGCAGAAGCCGCCTGGCGAGCAGCACCTGGTCGAGCATTTCGGCGGCGGTCAGGTTGCGGATGAAGCCGAGTTTACCGGTGGCACAGAACTGACAGTCGGCGGCGCAGCCGATCTGTGAGGAAATGCAAAGGCTGGTCCGGCCCGAGGCGATGCGCAGAATGACGGCTTCGATACGCGCGCCGTCTTCCAAACACCGGAAAACGAGTTTGGTGGCTCCATCGATTTTCGAGTCGTGCCGCTCCAGAAGTTCCAAGCAGTGGAAACTCACTTTACCGGCCAGCTCCGGAGCTTCATTCAGACACGTTTCGAGCGGAAGTGCTTTTTTGTAAAAAGCGTTGCGAAACTGCCGCTGCCGATAGGAATCCCGGCAAAACGTTTCGATTACATTGCGGTCGTGAACAGAAGACACCATCTTATCCCCAGGTCTGGGCGGAGGCGGCGCGGCGCAGGTGAATGACATCCACGGTGATGGTGGGCGGCAGGCTGTCGAGATAAGCGACGGCGGAAGCGACCTCTTCGGGCTGGATCATTTCGCTGAAGTCCGTCAAATCGGGGCGGGCCTGTCTGACCATATCGGTAGCTACTCCGCCAGGGCAGACCGCGTGTACCCGGATGTTGAACTGCCGGCCTTCTTCGATGGCAGTTTTGGTCAGTCCGAGCAGCGCATGCTTGCTGGCGCCGTAAGCCGCCTGATCAGGATAGCCTTTGACTCCGACGACGGACGAAATATTGATGATGCGCCCGCCACCCTGCTTTTTCATTTTTTTAAAGGCGGCCTGCATGCAGAACAGCGCGCCTTCGACATTGACCTGCTGAATGCGCCGCCAGTTTTCCAGCGGGATCGTTTCCAGCGGTTCAAAAATCCCGATACCGGCGTTGTTGACCAGCAGATCAACCCGATCCACGGAATCAAACAGACAGGCAATATCCTGCGGGTTGGTCACGTCGGCGACAACTGTTTTGACGACCGAGCCGGATTTTTCGCAGGCGGCTTTCACTTCGTTGAGTTTCTGGTCATCCCGGGCCGTCAGGAAAAGAAAATATCCCCGTTCGGAGAGCTTCTGTGCAATGGCCGCGCCGATGCCGCGGCTGGCTCCGGTGACAACTACTGTTTTCATAGACTCCATTCCTGTTCCGGATTAAAGCAAAACGCCTTGCGGGGTGTCTTCGTCGGTGCGCCACCAGCGTCCGGGTTTGATTCCGATATACTGAATCGATTTAGAGGTGAGACGGTTCCCTTTGGCTTTGGATCCTTTCACCGCAAGACCTTTGAGTTTG
Organism: Verrucomicrobiota bacterium; assembly: GCA_030153935.1. GTDB lineage: Bacteria > Verrucomicrobiota > Kiritimatiellia > Kiritimatiellales > Tichowtungiaceae > Tichowtungia. Next base: position 3,812 of record JASKKX010000024.1, read on the forward strand.
AAGAACTGCTGATGGATGCGCTGCGCTTTGGCCGGGCGGTAGCGCAGGTAAATTTCGTCGGGGCAGCCTTCCTGAAAGAGCAGGATTTTCGATCCTTCCGGCGTAATTTGATAGTCTCGATTCATGATGGTTCCGCCGAACGTAAAGCGTTTGATATAGGTGGCGCGCTGGTGGGTATAGACACAGGTCATCTCACGGTCACGGTCAAAGATGGCGCAGTATTCCATGTTGCCATCGACAAACAGCTTGTCCGGCGGGGGCACCACCCGGTAGCGGCCGTCGTTCCAGACCACGATGAGTTTATCGAGCGAGGAGCATTTGAGGAGCGAGTCGCCTTTGACACCGGTGCCGACAAACTGGCTTTCGATGTCGTGTTTGATGTCGAGCTCTGAGGCGGTGAGTTCACGCACTTCAATTTCTTTGAAGGCTTTCACGACGGTGCGGCGCGGATAGCGGTCTTTGTATTTCTTGATGAGATTCTTAAGATAACGGGTCGCGTAGGCGGTGAGGTTTCTGAGATTTTTTTCCACATCGTCGAGTTCTTCGAGGATGTTATTGATGTCCTCTTTGTTTTTGCTCATGTCGAAGAGCGAGATGCGTTTGATCTGGATGCCGAGGAGCATTTCGATGTCTTCCGGCACGATGTCGCGTTTCAGCATTTTCCGGAACGGCTTCAGGCCGTCGAGGACCGCCTGCTGAACCGCTTCGTAGGTTTTACACTCTTCGATGCGTTTGTAGATGCGGTTTTCAACAAAGATCTGCACGAGCGTTTTGGTGTGAAATGCGTCAAGCAGTTTTTCTTTTCTGAGATTCAGTTCGGCCTCGAGAATTCTGACGAGCTGCCTGGCATTGAGATGCAGAATTTCGTCAACGGTCATTTCGACCGGCCGGTTGTTACGGATGACGACGATGCGGCTGGATACAGCACTTTCACAGTTGGTGAATACATACAGGGACTGCCGGACCTGCTCAGGGTCGGCACCCTGCGAAAGGACGAGTTCGATTTCGACCTTTTCGGCAGTGAAGTCGTTAATGGCGCGTACCGCGACTTTTTTCTTTTTTACCGCATCCTCGATGGAGGACGTCAGTGATTCGGTCGTCTGCCCGAACGGCAGGTCACGGATGATCAGCCGGTTTTTACCCTCCTCAATTTTGGCGCGGATTTTGACTTTACCGGTACCGTTATCGTATTCGGAAATATCCATGAAGCCGCCGGTCTGAAAATCAGGCACAGGGTTGGCCTTGTGCGGCGTGTGTCCTTTTTCGTGCAGAATTTCAATCAGCTCTTCAAGCAGTTCGATAAAGTTATACGTCAGAATCTTTGTGGAGAGACCGACGGCGATCCCTTCAGCTCCCAACATGAGCAGCAGCGGCAGTTTGCAGGGCAGTGTGACCGGTTCTTTGTTGCGGCCGTCGTAGCTGGAGATGTAGCGGGTGAGTTCTTTATTGAAGAGCTCTTCGCGGGCGAGCGGCGTGAGGCGGCATTCGATGTATCGCGAGGCGGCGGCGGAGTCGCCGGTGTAGATGTTGCCGAAGTTCCCCTGCCCTTCAATAAGATAGCCGCCGCGGTTGGTCAGCGAGACAAGCGCGTCGTTAATGGAGGCATCTCCGTGCGGATGGTACTGCATGGTGTGGCCGACAATGTTGGCGACTTTGATGAAGCGTCCGTCGTCTTTCTCGTGCAGTGCGTGCATGATGCGGCGCTGCACCGGTTTGAGTCCGTCTTCCACGTTGGGAATGGCGCGGTCGCAGATGACGTAGGAAGCGTACTGCAGGAAGTTATAGTCCACCAGCTGACGCAATGGACCGCAGTCGCTTTCGACGGAATGATGGCCGCGCGATTTTTTCGAGTCGTCAGCGGGTTCGTCCGCCGTCATCGGCAGTTCCTTTTCCGGTGCGGCAGGATTGCTGTCCGCCAGCGGGACGGATTTCTTCGCGGCAGCCTTTTTTGCAGTCTTTTTTTCTTCGGGAGTATCGCCGAAAAGCATTTCCTGTTTTTCGCTCATAACATCTCTTCGTCCACTACAAGGTTGTCCATGATATAGGTACGGCGTTCCTGCGTATTTTTGCCCATATAGAAGGTGAGCACCTCGGGAATGGAGTGGTCATCATCAATCTCCACCGGTGTCAGCCGCATTTCCTTGCCGATAAAGGTCTTGAATTCTCCGGGGGAGATTTCGCCGAGCCCTTTGAAACGGGTAACCTCCGCACCGCGTCCCAGTTTTTTAACGGCGGCATCGCGCTCGTCTTCGGAATAGCAGTAGATGGTTTCCTTTTTGTTGCGGGCACGAAAGAGCGGTGTTTCGAGAATTTCAAGATGTCCGTCGCGCACGACCGGTTCGAAAAAACGCAGGAAGAGGGTGATCATGAGATTGCGAATATGGAGCCCGTCGACATCGGCGTCGGTGGCGAGGATAACGTGCCTGTAGCGCAGGCCGTCGGACGTTTCCTCGATGTTGAGGCTGCGCATGAGGTTATAGATTTCGACGTTTTTGTAGAGGGCATCGCGCTTGAGATCCCAGACATTGAGCGGTTTGCCTTTGAGCGTGTAAATGGCCTGCGTATTGACATCCCGGCAGCTGACGAGCGAACCGGAGGCAGACTGCCCCTCGGTGATGAAGATCATTGTGTCGTCATGCGTGCCCTTCTCTTTGCTGAAGTGCTTCTTGCAGTCTTTGAGCTGGGGAACACGGATGGAAACCGCCTTGGAACGCTCGCGCGCCAGTTTTTTGACTGAGTTAAGCTCTTTGCGGAGCTTCTGGCTTTCTCTGATTTTCTCGACCAGTTTATCCGCCGAAGGTTTGTTTCGGTGGAGCAGTTCGACAACTGCTTTTTTGATGTTGGCGACCAGATCGGAGCGAATCTCGGTGTTGCCGAGTCTGTTTTTGGTCTGCGATTCGAAAATGGGCTCTTTCAGGCGGATTGCGACGGCCCCGAGGATGCCTTCGCGCACGTCGTCGCCGTCGAACCTGCCGTCGGCAAACTCGTTGACGGCTTTGAGCAGCCCTTCGCGAAAGGCGCTGAGATGGGTTCCGCCGTCACCGGTGTACTGGCCGTTGACGAAAGAATAATAATCTTCGCTGAAGCGGTTGGTGTGCGTGAAAGCGAATTCGAGCATTTTGTCGCGATAGTGGAACGGCTCGTAGATTTTTTCGAATTCACTTTCATCGGCAATAAGATCCAGCAGACCGCCTGATGAAATGATTTTCCTTCCGTTAAAGATGATGGAGAGACCGGCGTTCAGGTAGGCGTAGAAACGCAAACGGCGTTCAATATGGTCATCGCGGTATTTATAGTTTTTGAAAATTTCCGGGTCGGGGGAAAAGCTGATGAAGGTTCCATCCTCCTCGTTTTTAGAAGTGCCTTTCTCCTCCGCTTCGAAAATGCCCCGCGTAAAGCGGGCCTCCACAAACTGACCGTCACGATAGGAACGCGCCACAAAGCATCTGGAAAGCGCATTAACCGCTTTGGTTCCTACCCCGTTGAGGCCGACACTGAACTGGAAAACGTCATCGTTGTATTTGGCCCCGGTATTGATGCGTGAAACGCACTCAATCACTTTGCCGAGCGGAATGCCGCGGCCATAATCGCGGACCGAGACGGTATCGTCTTCGATGGTGATTTCGACTTTTTTGCCGTGCCCCATGATGAATTCGTCGACCGCATTATCGACGACCTCTTTGAGCAAGACATAGATTCCGTCATCGTAATGGGTTCCATTCCCGGTCCGCCCGATATACATCCCGGTCCGGGCACGGATATGCTCGAGAGACGAGAGGGTTTTGATCTTACTTTCGTCGTAAACGTGTTTTTTATTTTCGTTGGGCATATTACTGATTACTGAAAACTACTGAATATGGGCTGTGACTATTTAAACCGCAGAATGTAGCATGGCAGAAAATTCACCGCAACTCTCTGTTGTCAACTCAACGGTTTTTCAGGAATCGGACACAATATAACGGGCGATATCCCGCAAATGAAGCAGTCCGACCGTTCGGGAGGAACGGTCCAGCACAGCGGAAACCGATGCGTTTTTCTGCCGGAGATGCCGAAATGCCTGTGTAAGCGGCAAGTCAGCGGAAAGTCGAATCAGTTTACGGATATGCGGTTTCAGGGGCGCCGATGAATTTTCCGGCGCTTGCAGGATGTCGAACAGACTGACCAGCCCCACGAGGTTACGGACCGAACCGCGGTAAACCGCCACCTGTTCGACATCGCGGCGGCGCATCAGGTCGATAACCTCCTGAACGGTCGCTTGTTCGGAAACAGAGACAATTGAGGCCACCGGCAACATAATGTCGCGCACCGGAATCCGATGCATGGACACCAGGTTGTCAATCATCCCGTGCTGATGATCGCTCAGGATTCCCGGGCGCATTTCCTCGGAAAAGTATTCGCGCAATCCCTGCAGGGAGAGTGTAAACGCGCTGAGGGTTTCGCTGCGGTCGCGGCCGCCGGTCAGCAGGCGGAACACCATCTTCAGCAGCGAGGTCAGCGGATGGAACAGTCTGGCGGCGAAGAGGAGAATTCCTGAAAAGGTGTACATCAGCCGGTCGGCATGGTGGCGGAACATGTTTTTCGGAACCAGTTCGGCAAAGAAGAAAACCGGCAGCATGAGCGTCAGCGTCGCCGCGGTTCCGGCATCCCACGGAAGGAACCCGAATAAAAGATCGCCCGACAATCCCACTCCCGCGCCGAGGTAAATACGTGTGACTTCCCGGGACAGCAGATAATTGGCGATATTATTACAGATCAGGACGGTGAAAATGAAGCGATGGGCATCGCTCAGAACGGTCTGGAGACGCTGCGCCGCACGGTTTCCCTGTCGGGCACGAAAACGCAGCCGGATCCGGTTGAGCAGATACCCGCCGGTCTCAAGACCGGAAAACAGCGCGGAAGCCGCAAAAAAAAGGCACACCAGGATAAGAGGAAGACTCATGCGTTCTCCTTCGGAGCCTGCAGGTAAAGCAGTACGGTTTCGATATGCCGATGGTGGATTGTCTCGACTTTGAGGAACAGATTGCGTACGGAAACGGTGTCGCCGATGCGTGGCATGCGGCCCAGCAGGGAAATAATCAGACCGCCGAGGGTATCAAAGGCCAGTCCTTCGACTTCCGGTTCAGGGAGAAACCCGATGAACAGTTCGCGCCAGGCACGAATGGACAGCTGTCCGTGGAGGCGGTAAGTGGTTTCATCCAGTTGCTGAATTTCCTCTTCCGGATCCGGCGCCAGATCGCTCACCACCTCCGCGAGCAGATCCTCCATCGTGATGATTCCGGCCAAGCCGCCGTATTCATCGACCACCGCCACCAGCTTCCAGTCGTTGGCCAGGAATTCGCGCAGCAGCTGGTCCGCTCGTTTCGTTTCCGGAACAAAGACGAGCGGTTGCAGAAAAGGTTCAAGAGCAGGAGTTCTCCCGGCGTCCATGAAGAGGTCCTTGACGCGGATATAACCGAGCGGATCGTCATCCCGATCCCGGTAAATAAGAATCCGGCTGTATTCGTGCTGCCGGGCTTCCTGAAGGAGTTCCTCTCTGCTGGCAGTCAGCGGCTTGCGCAGCACCTGGACGCGGGGAACCATGATCTCCCTCGCCCGCATATCAGAGAGATTGACGATATCCTCCAGAATTTCCTTTTCCTGAGAGCCGAATCCCGGCTCATGCCGCACCGCATCAATCAGTTCCTTCAATTCACCTGCGGTCAGATAGATTCGCGGGGACATGGATTTCCCCTGCAGCCGGAAGACCTGCAGCAGCAGCCGGATCAACCGGCGAAACGGTTGAATGAAATAAAACCAAATCCGCAGCGGGACTGCGGTGATGCGCAGAACGCCGACGGGGTGGTTGATGCCGATCGCCTTGGGAACAATCTCTCCGCAGAGGATGAGCAGAAGAAGGATGATGAGCCCGATCAGTGCTTCCGCCCATTCTCCGTACATCGTCTCCCAGTGTGCCGCGGCCGAGGCGCCGATACAGAAAAAAAGGATATTAACGATCAGGTTGCCGAACAGGATCGCCGTCAACAGTTCGGACGGTTCGCGATGCAACAGAACCATGAGTTCACTCGTCCGTCGATTCGCACGCAGGTCCCGGCGGTTATCGGAGGTGAGAGAAAACAGGGCCGTTTCGATGCCCGAAAAAAAGGCAGACAGTGCGAGAAGCACACCCAGCAGCAGCCATGAAAATATATATCCGCGAAGTAAATTCAAAGTATGTGACATCCGGTTTTCCGTGCTATAGTCTGTTCATTTCCTGATTTTTTTGCAAACTGTGATTCAATATGAAACCATCCGATACACAACGTTTAAAATGGCAGTTGATCCGGGAGCGGTTCCAGATTGCCGAATCGGAACCGCCGCGCAGCCGCCGTCCGGAGCGACGAATCGGAGACATTCTGGCAGACCTTCTCAACAAAAACAAAACGGAATTCATCGAACTCCCCGATACGCTGGTTGAACGATGGCCGATGATTGCCGGATCTCAAATCGCACAGCACACCCACCCAGCCTACCTGAAAAGAGGGTTGCTCTATGTGCACGCAGACCATCCCGGCTGGCTTGCCGAAGTCCGCCGTCTCCCGAAAATACATCTGTTGAAAAAAATTGCGGCCATTCCGAATCTTCCGGAAATCAAAGATATCCGTTTCCAGCTCGATCCGGCGATTCGCACATTCCGCAATTAAAAAACCGGGGGCCGCTGCAGTTTATCCCCGGCAAAAGAGAAATCAGTAGAATGACCGATGCACTTTGATCCGGTCTCCGGCTTCAACCGGGATATCCTGCTCCGGATGTTCCTCCAGCTCTTTGGCATTCACCTTGATCACTTGTCCGTTGCGGGTGATGGTCACATTCTTTTTGTTGGCATATTCCGTATACCCTCCGGAAGCAGCAATCGCCTGCAGCAGAGTAATGCGGCGGTTAATCGGATATTCCTGCGGATTGCGGATTTCACCCTCCATATAGTACATTTTCGCTGAGGTGAGTACGTTCACCGTAATGCTGCGATAAATCTGCCCCTCCGTATAAATGCGCTGGATTTTGCGTTCCAGTTCAGACGTCGTCATCCCGGCTGCGGCAATGGGCGCGTCGATATACGGCAGAGTGATTTTTCCCTGCTCATCGATGATGACATCCAACACTTTTTCTTCCGGGATCCCCAAGAGGGAAATCTGGAGGGGATCCAGCGGTTTCAGCGTATAGGCCCCGGTAACAGCCTCTCCGGACATTCCATTGTATGATATGGCCTGCCGACTGGCACAGCCGACAAAACAAAGCGTCACCCCCAAGAAAAGAGAACAGACCAGTCGAGGTGTTTTCATTCAGGCCCCTTTCATTTCCGACGGAGCAGCCGCACCCGATTCCGCTGAATGATAATAGTAATTACTCGAATAGTACGACTGGTAATAATAATAATCGTCGCGCATAATATTAATGTTGTTCAAAACCACGCCCACCTGTGGAATACCGAGCGTATCAAGCATCTGTTTGGCCCGGACGATCATATCCCGTGGATATTTACGATACTGAACCACCAAGAGAACGCCATCCATTTCTTTAGCAATTACCGCCGAGTCACTGATCCCCACCAACGGCGGCGTATCGACCATAATGATATCGTATTTGAGTTTCAGACTCTGCACCAGTTCACAAATCCGTTTGGGATCGATAATTCCCAGGGAAGCGCGCGGCAATCGTCCACTCGGAAGAAAGTGCAGATTCGGCACACTGGTCGTTTTAATGGTTTCTTCCACCGGAACGTCCCGCAGCAGGACATTGGTCAGTCCGAACCGGTTGGAAACGCCCAAAATGGTGTGCTGCACGGGGCGGCGCAGGTCGGCGTCGATCAGCAGCACCTTTTCTCCCTGCTGGGCACAGACATAGGCCAGATTAAATGCGGTTGTCGATTTTCCTTCTCCTGCTCCGCTGCTCAACACGGCGAAAGCGCCTTTATTCGGGCCGGACCCGGTAAAGGCCATATTGGTACGCAGCACCCGATAACTCTCCGCGTGCTCACTGTCCGGGCCCTCCTCAATCAGGGGGCGAACCTGCTGAGGAATCAAACCAAGAACGGGAAGGTCAATCCAGCGCTCTACATCATCAGCTGTTTTAATGGAGGTATCGAGATACTCAATGAAATAGGCCAGACCGACGCCGGAACCGAGACCGACAAAAATACTCAACAGAACATTCAGAATGAGATTCGGACTCACCGGACGGGTCGGTGGTTCCGCAGCATCGACGATTTCCACGGGAGTCCGGGGGACTTCCAGTGTAATCCCTTCCTGGGCGATACGGGATTTCAATGCGTTCATGATGGAGCGCTGGATCTCCAGTTCCTGCTGCGCCTTGTTGAACGGAAGAATTTTCTCCCGTTGCGACTTCTGTTCCGTCGAGCGCACCCCGCTCAATTCGGTGTCCAGCGCTTCGAACTTGGATTTCGCCACAATATACTGAGCCCGCAGTCCCTTCTTGATCCCCTCCAGTGCCTTGGAAAGTTTTTCAGCCAGTTCATCCCGGGCCGCCTGCGTCTGTTTCACTTCAGGGTGGTTCGCTCCGTAGTTTTCGAGAAGAGACATCAAGGCGACATCGTAGTCCTTGAGCTGCGTACGCATGGTCTCCACAAACGGATCACTGGTCACATAGGCGGATGCGGTCAGCAAATCATCGCCGCTCAGCGCCTCCATCTGTTCGTAGCGGGTTTTCGCCACCAGCATTTCAACGCGGGCCGCAATCCGATCGCCTTCGAGCTGCTGCAGGCGCAGTTTTTCAACACTGCTGGCGTCCACCCCTTCGGAAAGGACTGCGATATCGAATTTCTGCCGGATTTCCTCCACATGCTGTTCGGCACGGCTCACTTTCTCCTGCTGTTTTTCGAGCTCCCTCCGCAGCGCATCCATGGCCAGCGTCATCTCTTTGTATTTGAGATCCAGGCGGGCATCGCGATAAACAGCGGCCAGTTCGTTTGCAATTCGCGCCGCCTCCTGCGGATCCTGCCGGTTTGCCGTCAAGGCAATCAGATTCGTGTCACGATGCTGGTTGACATCCAGACTGGCGCGCAGAATCTTATAAGCGATTTCCTTAGGGATCTTCTCCCCTTTTTGACTCCAAACCTCCTGAAGGTTGAGTCGGTTGATCACTTCGTAGAGAATCGGTTTGGACTGGATGATTTCATACTGCGTGCGCAGAAAATAGGGATCGTATCCCCGCATCCCGCCGGCGCCCGGGTTGAACGGATCGATCTCCACTGTATCCTGGTTAACCTGGATACGGGCCTGTGCCGCATAGATCTTCGGCAAGGTGAACGTATAGGCGGTTCCGGTAATCACGACCAGGAAAAGCACGGCCAGAACGATCTCCTTGCGAGAGCGGATCACCCGCCAGTAATCCAGAAAATGCAGTGAATTTTCCTTCTTGTGAACCTCAGTCATTGATTATGTCCCCTGTTAAAAAACAGGTGGTGAGGCTTTTGACCTCACCACTGTTCTCAATCTGCGTCCGCATCCCCTGTCAAATCTCAACCCGCCAGCCGATCGACACTCGGTTCTGATCCCAGTCATCAGAGGTATCGCTGTCTTTTTCGGCATATTTATATCCCAGTTCAACGAAATTAATCCGGTTGATTTTGTAACTGACCCGGGTATCCCATTCGTAACGGTCGTCTTCCGTATCGCCTTCGTCCCATCCGTAATTCCGATCGTCGTCGTCGTAGTCGCTGTGGCGGTAGCGGAACGCCGATTTCAGCGTGATTCTGGCGGTCAGATCATGTTCCACGCCGAGCGAGACCTCTGTCTGGGTCTGGCCGCTGTATTCCGAGTTGTCGGTCTGCTCGTAGGAATAACTGCCGTCCACGCTCAGCCTGGTGCGCGGGGAAGGCAGCCAGGCCAGTCCGGCGCCGAATTTCGGTTCCGCCGTGTTGTCACGGCCGTCCCGCGTGACATACGTGGCCCCGGCAAGCGCATATCCGTTCCAGTTGGGATTGAAGGTATGCCCGATCTTTCCGTACACGGAATCAGCGTCGTAGTCGCTCAGCTTGTCGTAATCGATCATGGCCCGGTCGTAATTGAGACTCAGCTGGGTCCGGTCCGGCAGCAGTTCTCTGGACCACGATGCGCCGACGTTGTAGCGAACATAGTCGTAAATATCGGAGATGTTGTCGTTGTCCTCGAACTGGTGGGACGCCGATACGCCGAGGCGATCCTTCGACGTCAGCACGTAATCCGCATTCAAACCGACCTTGTTGTTCCAGTAATCGGCCCGCTCATTTTCATTATCGACATCCCCGTTGCGATTACCTCTCCGCAAGGTATCAAAGAACTGCAGAAGAAGACGGGGAGAGACGGCATGATTCAGCACGCCGTGGACATTCGGATAAAATCCATTGTCTTCATCGTCCGAATCCGCGTTCAGCCGCACCTTGATCGATGCATCAGTACGCGCGGAAAGCGCGGCGCGGTACGCGAGGTCCAGCGAGTCCTCAATGAAAAAGGAACCGTCGGAGTCCTCGTTCCTATACGGGTTGTCATCATAACCGGTCCGCACGGTGTTCACAATGCTCAGCGGGTTTCCCTTGACCATCAGTCTGTTCGGTCTGTTCTGTTCTTCGGCCAGGAGACCGCCGGCCACGAACCCGACCACTGTCAGAATTAAAAGCTTTCTTTTTTTCATTCGAAGTTTCCTTGTTTAAATCAGCACTCAGATCCGTGTCGCCGGCACATCCGCGTCATCGACCGACGAGGCCGGGGCATCAAACGGATTGGATCCGCCGTCGGAGAAACCGGTTCCCGCTCCGCTTCCGCCGGGACCGCCCGCGCCGAGCAGCCCCGAGGCATTGGACAGGGCGATCGCCGATGCCTGCGGGAAATCCACCGCTACATCACTGGCGTCCACCGCCGCCGAAGCCAGATAGATGTTGTGCACCCCACCGGCCTGGATGATTGCCGCGATCGCCGCACTGACCGCCTGGGCACTCCCGGTCGCCGACGCCTCGTTCAGAATGGCGACCAGCTGGCTTTCAATTGCGGCGGGACTTTCGGAAGATGCATAGGCCGCCCGGGCGGCCGCCTCAACAACCTGGGCCACCGCCTGGGCTCCGCCGCGGTCCAGCGACTGCTGAAGACCCAGATCGGCCAGCGCCGACGACACCGGAAATGCCGTCACGACAAGCACTGACAAAAACAAACCACAGACCTTTCCCATTTTCATTCTCCATACCCCCTTCTGGTTTTGAAACCTTACCGATTGAAAAACGTCGTGACTTCCGGAAGCGACCCCTCCCCCATCCGCCGCAAAAAACCGTCCCAAAGAGATGCTGCCGGTATATCATTTAACAGACAGTAGTCAACCCATGTTTCCGCTTCTAACGGTCTTCTAATACAACCATTCGTTCTTTCCGCCTCTCCCGAAAGGAGGAGCTGTGCCTGTCCGATCACCCGCGCAAAGTCCTCCTGCGTTACAGGCACCGAAGAATCCATCAGGTCAAACAGATCAAAACAGATGCCCTGGCTGTTCAGAAAGACCGCGCATTCCGCCAGCGAAGCATTTTGCGGAACGTAACTGCTGAACCAGCCCTTGGCCAGCAGGACCGCCAAATCAGCAAATCCCGGACCAACGGACGGCGGCTCCGCAGCAAGGCAGGAGCCCGAAAGAAGAACAACCCCGATTACTTTCTGCAACCGTTTCATTACGCTTTGCAGTATGAGAACAAACACTTTGCTTGTCAAACCTTCGACTTTCAAAAGACTAAAGAAAATCCTTTTGCTTTTCCAACGGCGACGGACTCTGCTAAAAATCCCGTCCGATGAAACAGAATTCCTTCACGATCAAACTGACGGATGAGCAGCAGAAGAAACTGATCGCGCTGCTGCGTTCCTCATCCTACTCGCCGGTCGAAGTCCCCCATACCCAAATTGCCGTCGACGCCGGCGCCTGCCGCATCAATCTCTACCATTCCGGCAAATGCCTGGTGCAGGGGAAAGGTGCGGAAGAGTGGATCACCTTCACGCTGGAACCGGCCGTACTCGGCGAGGCCCGCCTCGGATACGAAGCCGTTCACGATCCTGAAAGCGTCCAGCCTCACATGGGCATTGACGAAAGCGGTAAAGGCGATTTCTTTGGACCGCTGGTCATCGCTTCCGTTTATACCGATGCAAAAACCGTCGAAATCCTCAAGGAGCTCGGCGCACGTGACAGCAAAAAAATCTCCAGTGACCGCGTTGCTTTGCAGCTTGCTTCTGAGATCCGAAAAAAACTGGACGGTAAATTCGCCATCGTCACCATCGGTCCCGAAGCCTATAACCGGATGTATGCCGAAATCGGCAATGTGAACCGGCTGCTCGCCTGGGGTCATGCACGGGCGATTGAAAATCTTCTGGAAAAAGTTCCGGACTGCCCGCGGGCCCTCTCCGACAAATTCGGACCGACAAGCCGCATTGAACGAGCCCTGATGAAAAAAGGAAAAAAAATTAAAATGGATCAGCGGACCAAAGCGGAATCCGATCCGGCTGTTGCTGCCGCCTCTATTCTGGCCCGCGCCGGATTTCTGAATGCTTTGCGAAAAATGGAAAAAGATTTCAGCATCGAAACCGTTCCGAAGGGCTGTTCAGCTAAAGTCAAAGAAATTGCCAAGGAACTCGTCGCCCACAAAGGTCCCGGCATTCTGCTCAAAACCTGCAAGTGCCACTTCAGAACAACGGATGAAGTTCTCGAGGCTAACGGATACAGTCGCAGCGATCTGCCTGCTTTCGGCTGATTTTTCCACCTTCGGAAAAAACAGTTCCCACGGCGCAAAACTGTGTCATTTAGTCCCTGCCTGGTTTTTAAACCGGGACAGATCAAACCAATCAACCTTACCTAACCCGTTACCAAATATAATTTAAGATATTTATATTAAACGACTAATAAATTATATGACTATTTTTGGCACACATCCTGTTTATCACTAAATGCATTACGCTTTAAAACGGAAAGGAATACTCATGGCAACAACATCAAAAGTTTTAGGAATCGACCTCGGAACCACCAACTCCTGCATGGCGATCATGGAGGGCGGCGAGCCAACCGTTATCCCGAATGCGGAAGGCGGGCGCACTACGCCATCCGTCGTGGCATTTTCAAAAGACGGCGAGCGGCTGGTCGGCCAGGCAGCTAAACGCCAGGCGGTCACGAATCCGAAAAACACTGTTTTTTCAGTCAAACGCTTTATGGGTCGCAGTTACAGCGAAGTGGCTCATGAAATCGAACTGGTACCCTATGAAGTGGTGAAAGCCGCCAACGGCGACGCCCACATCAAGATCAGCGGCAAAACCTACGCCCCGCCTGAAATCTCTGCAATGATCCTTCAGAAAATGAAGACTGATGCAGAAGCCTATCTCGGCGAAAAAATCACTCAGGCCGTAATTACTGTTCCGGCCTATTTCAACGACCGGCAGCGTCAGGCGACAAAAGATGCAGGAAAAATCGCCGGTCTGGAAGTGCTGCGTATCGTCAATGAACCGACCGCCGCTTCACTGGCTTACGGTCTCGACAAAAAGCATGATGAAAAAATCGCGATCTACGACCTCGGCGGAGGGACGTTTGATATTTCCATTCTCGACATCGGTGACGGTGTTTTCGAAGTGTCGGCGACCAACGGTGACGGTCACCTCGGCGGTGATGATTTCGACCAGAAAGTTATCGACTGGCTCGTTGAGGAGTTCAAAAAAGAGCAGGGGATTGACCTTTCTAAAGATGCGATGGCTCTTCAGCGCCTGAAAGAGGCCGCCGAGAAGGCCAAGTGTGAACTCTCCAGCTCACAGTCAACGGATATCAACCTGCCGTTCATCACGGCCGATTCCAACGGCCCGAAACATCTGAATGTCACCCTCACCCGGGCCAAACTCGAACAGCTGGTTGACGATCTCATCGCCAAGGCGGAAGCTCCGGTCAAAGCCTGCCTGAAAGATTCCGGTTTAAGCACCGACCAGATCGATGAAGTGATACTCGTTGGCGGGTCAACCCGTATGCCGCGCGTACAGAGTTCGGTAAAGGAACTTTTCGGCGGTAAAGAACCGCACAAAGGGGTCAACCCAGACGAAGTGGTTGCCGTCGGAGCCTCGATTCAGGGCGGCATTATGAAGGGCGAAGTGAAAGATGTTCTTCTGCTCGACGTCACTCCGCTCACACTTGGCATCGAAACCCTCGGCGGTGTGCGCACTCCGCTCATCGAACGCAACACCACCATCCCGACCAAAAAGAGCGAAATTTTCTCCACGGCTGCCGACAATCAGCCGGCTGTGGATATTCACGTTTTGCAGGGTGAACGCAAAATGGCCAAAGACAATAAAACCATCGGTCATTTCCAGCTCGACGGCATCCCGCCCGCCCCGCGCGGTGTTCCGCAGATCGAAGTGACGTTTGATATCGACGCCAACGGCATTCTGAACGTAAAGGCCAAGGATCTTGGAACCGGCAAAGAACAGCACATCACGATCACCGCTTCGAGCGGCCTGTCGGAGGAAGAAATCCAGAAGATGGTCAAGGATGCGGAAGCTCATGCCGCTGAGGACGAAAAGACCAAGAAACGTGTCGACCTGCGGAATCAGGCGGACAATACCGTGTTCCAGACTGAAAAATTCCTGAAAGAAAACGGCGATAAACTGGACGATGCGAAGAAAGCCGAAGTCGAGACAGCGATTGAATCGCTCAAAGAGGCGCTCAAGAAAGATCATGACGACGACATTAAAGCTGAAATGGAAAAACTGAACGCGGCCATGCAGGCGGCAGCCTCGGAAATGTATTCCAAAGCGCAGCCGCAGCCCGATTCCCAAGCTCAGACCGAAAGTAATGCTCAGTCTGGAGGCGAGAAACAGGCGGACGACGATGTCATTGATGCCGACTACAAAATGGACGACGATAAATAGTTTTGAATATTAACCATCACGGCGGCGCAGGTGTGTCGCCGTGTCGATTAGTGGAACCAAAAAAGGAGAGGATAGTATCCATGAAAATTAAACCATTAGGCGACCGCGTACTGGTCGAGCCGTTGAAGGAAGCTGAAGTGAAAAAAGGCGGAATTATTATTCCTGATACAGCGAAAGAACGCCCCCAGGAAGGCAAAGTCATTGCCTTGGGAACCGGTAAGCTGGATGACGACGGAAAGGTTGTTCCCTTCAATGTAAAAGTAGGGGACACAATACTGATGCCGAAATACGGCGGAACAGAAGTCAAAATCGACGACGGCGAGTACCAAATCATGCGTGAAGAAGATATTCTTGCTGTCATCGGCTGATTCAATCGATCTTAATAAGGAGAAATTATAATGGCTAAACAGATGAAATTCGATATAGAGGCTCGCAATGCCATGCTCAAGGGTGTGGAAAAATTGAGCCGGGCGGTCAAAGTCACTCTCGGCCCGAAAGGCCGCAATGTGGTTCTCGACAAAAAATATGGTTCGCCGACCGTAACCAAAGATGGTGTATCCGTCGCCAAAGAGATCGAACTGGATGAT
Source organism: Verrucomicrobiota bacterium (assembly GCA_030153935.1). Classification (GTDB taxonomy): domain Bacteria; phylum Verrucomicrobiota; class Kiritimatiellia; order Kiritimatiellales; family Tichowtungiaceae; genus Tichowtungia. The sequence goes on from JASKKX010000024.1 coordinate 19,293, forward strand.
CCCTTTGAAAACATGGGTGCGCAGATGGTGCGTGAAGTGGCCAGCAAAACCAGCGATGTCGCCGGGGACGGAACCACCACGGCAACCGTTCTGGCTGAAGCGATTTATCGCGAAGGGCTCAAGAATGTCACCGCCGGTGCCAATCCGATGAGTCTGAAACGCGGTATTGACCACGCGACCGAAGCATTGGTCGAAGCGTTGGCGAAATTGAGCAAAAAGACAAAATCCACCGAAGAACTCGCCCAGGTCGGAACCATTTCCGCCAACGGTGACACGGAAATCGGCGGCCTCATCGCGGAGGCAATGGCCAAGGTGGGTCAAGACGGCCCGATCACCATTGAAGAATCCAAATCGATGGAAACCAGTCTCGAAGTAAAAGAAGGCATGCTCTTCGACAAGGGTTATCTCTCGCCTTACTTCGTCACGAATGCCGAATCGATGGAAACAGAACTGGAAGATCCCTACATTCTGCTGTTCGAAAAGAAAATTTCGAATCTGCAGGACATGCTGCCTCTTCTCCAGAGTGTTGCAAAAGCCGGCAAGCCGTTTCTGATCATCGCGGAAGATATCGAAGGGGAAGCGCTGGCGACTCTTGTCGTCAACAAGCTTCGCGGAACCCTCAATGTCTGTGCGGTCAAGGCCCCGGGCTTCGGCGACCGCCGCAAGGCCATGATGGAAGATATCGCCATTCTGACTAACGGTAAATTCATCACGGAAGACCTCGGCATCAAGCTCGAAAGCGTCACGCTCGACGACCTCGGACGCGCCAAACGCGTCACCGTCAGCAAAGACGAAACTGTCATTGTAGACGGTGCCGGCAAAAAGGCCGACATCAACGCCCGTGTTGACCAGATTCGCCGTCAGATCGAAGAAACCACCTCAGATTACGACCGCGAAAAACTGCAGGAACGGCAGGCTAAGCTCTCCGGCGGGGTGGCCGTCCTCAATATCGGTGCTGCAACCGAGTCTGAAATGAAGGAAAAGAAAGCCCGTGTAGAAGACGCTTTGCACGCGACCCGCGCTGCTGCAGAAGAAGGGATTGTCCCCGGCGGCGGCGTAGCGCTTATCCGCGCTCAGAAAGCCCTGGATGAACTGGAACTCGAAGGGGATGAAGCTGTCGGTGTGGAAATTATCCGCAAAGCCTGCGAAGCTCCGCTGCGCCAGCTTGTGAACAATGCCGGCATCGAAGGGGCCATTGTCGTCGCGGAAGTGAAAAAAGCCAAAGGAAACAACGGCTACAATGTCGCTAACGACGAATATGTTGACATGTTTGCCAGCGGCATCATCGACCCGACCAAAGTGACCCGTTCCGCTCTGCAGAACGCGGCCAGTATTGCGGGCCTGCTGCTCACCACCGAATGCATGGTCACGGACCTGCCGGAAAAGGACAAACCGGGCACGCCTGACATGGGCGGCGGCATGGGCGGCATGGGCGGTATGGGCGGCATGATGTAAGTCGCTGATAAAGCCGAAATTGCCGTTTGACGGCAGAAAGCGGGGCGTGTACAGTACGCCCCGCTTTTTACTTTCCAATGGAGGATTGAAACGCACTATGAACTTTGAATACCTGACTAAAGCAGAAGAAAAAATCGGCAGCATTCCAACGCTGGTAAATCTTGTCTCCTACCGTACCCGCCAGCTTAATCGGGGAGAACGTCCGATGGTGAAACCCGACCATCCGGAACAGGACAACCACGACATTGTCCTTAAAGAAATTGTTGAAGGAAAGCTGACTGTCGAAATGGGCGTTACTCCGCCTGATACGAGCTCTTCATTCGATACCTTTGATGACGGCCCGGATATTATCCTGTAAAAATGCCTCCGAAAACCAAAGACTCCCGGAATGCTTCCGGTGTAATCACCACCAATCGTAAAGCGTTTCGGGATTTCCATATCCTGGAAAAACTCGAAGCCGGTGTTGAACTGCGCGGGACCGAGGTAAAATCCATTCGACAGGGGCATGTGCGTGTTGATGAGTCCTATGCCCGAATTGAAAACGGACAGGCGGAAATTCTGCAGATGACGATTCAGCCCTACGATCACGGCAACGTCTTCAACCACAGCCCGACCCGACCGCGCCGATTGCTGCTGCATAAAAAAGAGATTCTCCGCCTGCAGAGTAAAATAAACGAAAAAGGTCTCACCCTGGTCCCGCTCAAAGTTTATTTCAAGGGCGGACGCGTTAAACTGGAAATCGCGCTTTGCAAAGGAAAAGATACCGTTGACAAACGTGAGACTCTAAAAAGGAGGTCTGCCGACCTTGAAGCCCGCCGCGCCATGCGAAACCGCTGATTTTTGAGGAAACGCTCGAAATTCAGTGGGCAGAACCGGCCCATTATTACTTTCCTTGCAGCCGGATACCCCCTGTCTCGACCAGCAATGTTCAGCCCACATCAACAATCGACGGCGTATAGTCGGGCGGCGGCTCGTAACCGAGCAACCGGATGCAGGTGGCGGCCAAACTGCTGATTCCAAGATCTTCGGCGGAGGAAAGCCTCGCCTTGGCAACACCGGATGGATCATAAACGATTGCGGGAACCGGGTTGAGCGAGTGGGCCGTTTTGGCATTTGGCTGACCATCCGCACCGGTTATGACCGCACCGGTCTTTTTGTCGTGCTCATACATATCGTCAGCATTACCGTGGTCAGCGCTGATCACCATAATCCCCTTGGCCTTTTCGACCGCTTCCTTCAGCCGGCCCAGGCCCTCATCCACGGCTTCGACAGCTGTTTTCACGGCGGAAAACACCCCGGTATGCCCGACCATATCACCGTTGGGATAGTTCAGACGGATAAACTCATACTTACCGCTCTCAATTGCCTTGACGACTGCATCCGTGATTTCATCGGCCTTCATGCGCGGCGCATCCTCGAACGGACAGACATCGGATTTGATTTCAACATAGTCTTCGAGTGTTTCATTGAACTTATCGGCGCGGTTTCCGTTGAAAAAATAGGTGACGTGGCCGTACTTCTGTGTCTCGCTGATGGCCAGCTGGTGCACACCGCTCGCGGCAAGATATTCGCCCATTGTGCGGTCGATGGCCGGCGGCGTAACCAGATAGTTATCGGGAATGCCGAGGTCCCCGTCATACTGCATCATTCCGGCATATTCAACCTTTGGTTTCGGGCCGCGATCAAATTCGGTCAGTTCGTCCGCTTCGAACGCTTTGGTTATTTCCAGAGAGCGGTCGCCGCGAAAATTAAAAAAGACCACGCTGTCGCCATCGACTACCGGCCCGATGGATTTGCCAGCGCGTTCGATGACGAACGGCGGAAGATCCTGATCGAGAATCCCGGGTTTTTCAGCACGAAAGGTTTCAATTGCTTCTCTCGCCGAAGCAAATTTGCGGCCCTCTCCTCTTACATGGGTATCCCAGCCGCGCTTCACCATATTCCAGTCGGCATCATAGCGATCCATTGTGATCTTCATGCGGCCGCCGCCGGAAGCGATGGCATAATCAACAGAACCGTCCGCGTTGAGCTCAGAAAGAAACGTTTCAAAAGGGTCCACATAATCGAGTGCGGAGGTGGGCGGCACGTCGCGGCCATCGAGGAGCGGGTGAATACGCACAGTTTTCACACCTTCGGTTTTAGCCCGTCGAAGCATCGCTTTAAGATGCTCGATGTTACTGTGGACATTGCCGTCAGAGAAGAGCCCGATGAAATGCAGCGTCGATCCGCCCTCTTTCGCATTGGCGACGAGTTTTTTCCAGGTCTCGCCCTTGAACATCGCCCCGGAGCTGATTGCTTCACCGACGAGCGCCGCACCCTGATGAAACACCCGGCCGCAGCCAATCGCATTGTGGCCGACTTCACTGTTGCCCATATCATCATCGCTCGGCAGTCCCACGGCCGTACCGTGAGCTTTAAGTTGTGTGAAGATACCGGTCTGTTTCAGTAAATCGAAATTCGGGGTTTCCGCCGCGCGGACAAAATCTCCTTCCGTATATTTACCAAGCCCGATACCGTCCATAATAGCCAGGACAACCGGGCCTTGAGCTCCTGTGAAACCGGTTGCTTTTTCCAATGCCTCCATGCCGCGACCTCCGTTTAAAAAAACCGTTGTTTAAAGAATTTAAATATGCCCCGGGAATGATCGGAACTCAAGTTTTCGTCCGTATTCTTTTTAAATGCCTTCTTGCAATGAAAAACGGGGCGTGTAGCATCGCCCGTTTAAAATAAAATAATTACAGGAGAATCATGGCCAAAGATGACGTCATTGAACTGGAAGGTGTTGTGGAAAAGGTTCTGCCGGCCACAATGTATAATGTGAAGCTGGAAAACGGGCACACGATTCTGGCCCATATCTCAGGCAAGATGCGCAAGCATTTTATCCGCATTGCCGTCGGGGATCGTGTAACGGTGGAAATTTCTCCCTACGATTTGACCAAAGGCCGCATTTCATACCGCCATAAAAACTGAAACGGGACACTCGTTGTCTTCTGAATGTGCGCTATTCCGGCAAGTAAAACGTGATTTCTGTTGGAAGTAATATAATCCGCACAGGCGCTCCCGGCATGATCCGGCTCTTCAGTTACATACCGCTCACTTCAGTCTTTTGATTTCGCTGTTCGAACCATCCAAGTCTGTAAATGCAGGCGATTAATTTAGTCCAGGATATTTATTAAGGAACGATACAACCCCGAATGCAGTGTCGCGTTCTGTGACTATCGGCAGGGCACCATGCCCCGCTATCAGTAAAGACTCTTCAGAATATGCGTCCGCGCGGTCCCTTTTTCCAGGCAACCGCGCAAGCGCATTTTTAAGCATCAGCCAATGGCTTCTTCACCTTTTTCGCCGGTCCGGATACGGATGCATTCTTCGAGGTTCTGAATGAAGATTTTACCGTCGCCGATTTTTCCTGTGCGGGCACCTTTGATGATCGCCTCCACAGTCAACTCAACAAAGTCGGCATTGACAGCAATTTCAATACGCACTTTTTTAAGCAGATTCACTTCCAGGTCCGTACCGCGATACGTTTCGTGATAGCCCTTCTGCTGACCGCAGCCCAATGCGTTTGTCACCGACATCTTGAACACTTCTTTTTCGTACAGTGCCTGCTTCACTGCTGTGAGTTTGTCAGGCTGAATATATGCGATAATCAGTTTCATGATTTTTCTCCTCTGGATTTAAGCGGTTCCGATTACTGAGTGGTCCAGAGCTGGAAGCCGCTGTAAGCTTCTTCGCCGTGTTCGCCGAGGTCCAGACCGCGGATTTCCTCTTCCGGAGAAACACGCAGATTGCCCAGTTTTTTCAGAATACTGAAAAGAATGAACAGCGTTACAAACGACCAGAGCGGAATCACAATGGAACCTGTGATCTGAGCCAGCATCGGCTGTCCGCCGAAGATCCATGCGGCCAAACCGCCCCAGACTCCGCAGATTCCGTGAACCGGGAAAGCTCCGACCGGATCATCGATTTTCAGTGCATCGAGCAGTTTGACGCCGAGCACCACGAGAATCCCGGCAACAATACCGATGATGACGGCGCTGACATTGCTGACTACATCGCAGTTGGCAGTAATCCCGACCAGACCGGCGAGGATTCCGTTGAGAGCCATTGTCAAGTCCGGCTTTTTGTGTATAAACCAGGTCGTCAGCATCGCAAACACTCCACCGGCAGCTGCAGCGAGCGTTGTGTTCACGGCAATCAGCATCACGGCATTGGTGTTCTCCGCGCCGACAATAGCCAACTGAGACGCAGGGTTAAATCCGTACCAGCCCACCCACAGAATAAAGACACCCAATGCAGCTATAGGAAGATTATGTCCCGGAATTGCTTTTGCTTTGCCGTCCACCCCGAACTTACCGATCCGCGGACCAAGCACAATGGCTCCGGCCAGACCGGCAAATCCACCAACCGCATGCACGACCAGGGAACCGGCGAAGTCATGGACGCCCATCTGGTTCAGCCAGCCGCCTCCCCACTGCCAAAACCCGCTGATCGGATAAATCAGGCCGGTGATAACAGCACTGTAAATGAGATAGGCGGAAAATTTAAGGCGTCCAGTCACCGCACCCGATACAATCGTCGCAGCTGTGGCTGCAAACGCAACCTGGAACAGCCAGTCAACCTGCGGAGTTAATGATCCGGCTACAACATCAGCTGTCGTTCCGCCGATTCCCATGTTGCCCCAGCCCATAAAGCCGCCGAGGATGGGGTCGCCGTACATGATCCCGTAACCGAACAGGAAAAACAGCAAAACGCCCACGCACAAATCCATCACATTCTTGAACAGAATATTGACCGCGTTTTTCGCCGAGTTAAGCCCGGTTTCCACCATCGCGAAACCTGGCTGCATGAAGATCACCAAAACCGCGCCGATGAATAGAAACATATTATCTATTGCATAGCCCGTCTCATCGGCAACCACGGAGCCAGCCGCAATCTCATCCGCATGCACCGGCAGAGCCAGACAGGTCACCGCAGCCAGTGCCGCCAAAGTTAACATTACCTTCTTCATTATACCTCTCTTCCTTCCTTGTCCTAACCGCATGGCCTCTTGCAAAAACTATTATCGCTTATTAGCAAAGTATGTGCCCAAAAATCCGATAACATCTCAACATGTTACAAATTAAACACTTACGGCACGTGTTATTAAATGCAACTTTGATTCAATCCACAGTTTGGTTACTTTTTTGTTACTAAATTATTTTTTATTTACATTTTTGTAATCAACAGCGGCGCATCTGGATCATCTAAGCGACAGAGTGTCTGACTCAAAAATAAAAATCAGCGGGTAACTGTAAGAACAGGACTGTCTGCTTGCGCGCCGAGATCCTTCTGCTTCGCTCGTCAGGCATGGGCGGCAAAGCGGTCGCCAAGCGTCAGCTCGTCAGTGAAAATTGTGTCTCCAAGTGGACGACCCGTTTCCGACAGGGCGGCATTGATGCGCTGGCTGATAAGTCTGGACGAGGCAGAGCGGCTTCCATCCCGCTTGAAAAAGTCGAAGAGGTGATCACAAAAGCCACCAGATCAAACCGCATCAAAACCTTTAAGGGTTCAAACGACCCTCACTTTGAGGCGACATTCCGGGATGAACGGTTCTTTGCCGATATCACCAGCGAGTGCATCCGGGAGGGCAGCTTCGGAGGCGTCAAGGAGCTCGAAGCGAGTATAAAGAAATACATATCGGCGCGAAACGCTTCTCCCAAACCCTGCCGTTGGGTTGCCAACGGCCAGGACATTCTGGAGAAGATCAACCGGGCCGGAAAGAAGTTAAATAAACCTGTTTACATGACAGAACACTAGAATGCGGTCAGCCCACCCGCTCGTGCTCAATGCAGCAGACTGCGCGTGTAGCTGCTCAAAATTGGCGCACTGGAGGGCGTCAGCCAGGAAGATGCCTTGGGATGGTTTGTTTCGTACGGTTATGCTTCAAATTAAAACGCTCTGAAAGTCTGCGTCACGGCAAAAAATATTTCGGCAGTAAAATCCAGCAGTGCGTAAAACGAAAGTATGCTGACCCCGGCACCGGCTGAAAGCGAAGCAATAAATCATTTTTCAGGCAGCATTCTGGCCTAAAAGCTTCTGATAATACGCAAGGTCTTTGGCAGAAAAGCAACAGAATATGACTTCTTTCAGCGGCAGTTTCTTGACAGTTTCCCGAACCGTTGTCACCGCTGTTTTCGCGGCCTGCTCGAAAGGATACCCGTAAATGCCCGTGCTGATGCAGGGGAACGCGATCGTAGCAATATTGTTTTCCGCAGCCACCTCAAGAGAACGACGGTAGCACGATGCCAGCAGGTCCGGTTCGCCCTTCGTGCCGCCCCGCCATACCGGTCCGACAGTATGAATGATGTACCGGGCCTTTAGGCGGTATCCCCGGGTCAGTTTCGCGTCTCCGGTCCTGCATCCTCCGAGAAGACGACATTCATCTAACAGCTCCGGACCTGCCGCGCGGTGAATGGCACCATCCACTCCGCCGCCGCCAAGCAGTGACGAATTGGCTGCGTTCACGATCGCAGTCACCGCAAGCCTCGTGATGTCTTCCTGTATCGCTGTGAGCTGTGCAGTCATTCCTGTCGGTTTCGCATTGTGTTCAATAGTAATTCTGGCCGATCGAATTCCACCCGTCAAAGCAGAAAGTAATAATAGACGCTTCGATTTGAATGAAACCGCAACTTTCTTTGATGGGGTCCTTCCAAAGGCCTTGACCTCGTCCGGTTGACTTTGCGGCACATCGGTTCGCCCGGGTCTGCTGCCTGGACTCTGGTCAGTCCAGAACGACTTCCTGTTCATACTGAGGAACGACGCAGTGCCAGCCGGTTTTTTCAGTGAGAAGTTCCCGGAAGGCGTTGGCGGCATCGGGTTCACCGTGTGTTATGAATATGCGGCGCGGCGGGTTTTTGATGGAGCTGATCCAGCGCAGCAGTTCGTTCCGGTCCGCATGAGCGGAAAAACCGGATATTTTTTCGATCCGCGCGTTGACCTCATGCTCCTCACCGAAGATGCGAACGGGGTTCACTCCGTCGAGAATGATGCGACCCAGCGTGCCGACGGCCTGATAGCCGACAAACAGAACCGTGCTTTCAGGCCGGCTGATGTTGTTTTTGAGATGGTGCTTGATGCGTCCCCCGGTACACATACCGGATCCGGCGATAATGATGACGGTTCCTTTGATGTGGTTGATCGCTTTCGATTGATCGACACTGTTAGACATCGTCAACCCGGGCAGATCACATGGATGAATTCCTTTCAGAAGGAGTTCACGGGAGTCTTCGTCAAACAATTCAGCATGTTTTCTGAAAACGTCCGTGACCTTGATCGCCATCGGACTGTCTACAAAGGTGAAAAGATGCGGAATACGGTCTTCGCGCAGGAGGGCATTGAGATGATAAAGGAGTTCCTGCGTCCGTTCCACGGCGAAGCTCGGAATGATGATGTTGCCGCCCGCTTTATGGGTTTCATTGACAATCCGGGCCAACTCTTCAGGGATGTCTTTACTCTCTCCGTGAACACGGTCTCCGTAAGTGGATTCAATCAGAACGTAATCCGCAGCTTCAGTCTGCTCCGGATCGTTGATGATCGGGATATCCCAGCGACCGACGTCGCCGGAGAATAAAACAGAGCGCGTTTCCCCACCCTGCTCCACTGTCAGTTTGATGTTTGCTGATCCGAAGATATGCCCGGCTTCACGAAATGCTGCGGTAATTCCGCGGCCGACAGGAACAGGCTCGTTATAGCGGACGGTTTTGAACAGGGGACTGGTCTGGTCGACATCGATCTGAGTATAAAGCGGCTCGTACGGGAACGGACTGGTTTTTCCCTGTTTTTCATGGCGGGCCTTTTTATGCTTAATGTCTTCTTCCTGCAGGTGTGCGGAGTCTTTCATGATGATCTGCGCGATTTCCGCCGTGGCCGGGGTGCAGAAAATATCTCCGTGGAATCCGTCTTTGACCAGTTTCGGCAGACGTCCGCAATGGTCGAGGTGGGCGTGGGTCAGCAGAACAGCGTCAATTGTTTCAGGCGGAACTGGAAAATCCTCCCAATTGCGCGATTTCAGGTCGCGTTCCTGATACATTCCGCAATCCACCAGGATCCGGGTTCCGTTGGCTTCCACCAGATAACAGGATCCGGTTACATTCTGCGCCGCACCGAAAAATTTCAATCTGATTTCCATTGAGGTCCTCCTTGGTTGGCGGAGTTTAAATGAATATGTGCCGGGATACAATTAAACCCTTGTGCAACGGAGCGTTTTTGTATTTTCTATCCCGACTGTTGCCGGGCGAGTGGCGAAATTGGTAGACGCGCCAGATTTAGGATCTGGTACCTTTGGTTTGCGGGTTCGAGTCCCGCCTCGCCCAGACCATCAATCAAATGATATTCTCGGTTTTTATCTCTTGCCACAGCTCTTTCCAAACGACGGAACAAAGCCGGGTTCTATTTAGAAACCGGCGCGAAATGCCATAACCCGCAGCCATCCAATGGAAAGCAAAAATCTGCTTTTAGAATATCTCCAAAGCCAAAATTACATTTATAAACAGATATTGGTTGGGGATTGTAAGCGGCGGGAAAGGCATGATAATATCAGGCTGTGAACGATACAAATACGTCTAAAGAGAATATTCTTCTGCCTCTGCTGGATCATCTTCCTTTCGGAATTTACCAATACAAACAATGGAAAAACGGGCGTTGCCTTTTTGTTTATGTAAACCGGGGAATTGAAAAAATTGTTTCGATTCCTGTTAACGAACTGATGGAGGACGGTACGCCGGTTTGGGAAAAAATTCATCCGGAAGACCGCTCCCGGATACTGAATACAGCCCTTGAATCCGGCGAAGAATTCGACATCACAGTCCGGATACAAACCGAACCGGAAATATTCCGTTGGATTCGGATCCAGGGAATGCCTTATTTACGGGACGAAGACAGTATAACATGGTGCGGCGGCATGGAGGATGTTACAGATCAAAAGAAAAACGAAGAGGCAGCGGCTCAGGCCAGACGGGAGATCGAACAAAA
>JASKKX010000084.1 GCA_030153935.1 Verrucomicrobiota bacterium
TCCGATTTTTTCTGTCGTCAAAAATTAAATTTCCCCCAGACTTTTTCAAGGGCGGCGGATACGTCTTTATAAAGTTGATATTTCCGCATATAGATTTCGGCATTCCCCTTGTCGGGTTCAACCCGATAGGCGATACGCACCATGTGGTCCGCCGCTTCCTGCATACTGCTGTATTTTCCCGTCGCTACTGCGGCGGTCATAGCGCATCCCAGTGCTCCCAGTTCCTTGGTGTCAATTATTTCTACAGGGATTCCGAAAATATCGCAGAAAATCTTCACCCAGAGTCTGGATGCAGTCACTCCGCCGGCGAGGCGTATCGATGCAGGGCCTGAACGATTACGGAGCAGTTTCTCTAAATGGACTTTATGACAGAATGCAATTCCCTCCAGTACAGCACGTATCATATGTGCTTTTGAATGATGACTGTCCATGCCGATCAGGGATGCTTTCGCCTGCGGATCGTAATTCGATCCATATAAATACGGAAGAAAAACAATATTCTGTTCATCGGGTTCGACTGTTGCTGCAAGCCGGTCACAATAGGCGTAAACATCCATTCCCTGCTGCCGGGCCGCAGCCTTTTCCCCTTCAAGGAACATTCCGGTAAACCACGCATGATTGCTGGCTGATGTCGGGGAACTCTCTTCAATCAGGTAGTACCCATCAAGATAATACAAAGAGTTCATCATCACGCTTCTGTCCAGAACCGGTTTTTTCGCGATGTATTCATTGATACTCCAGGTCCCGGCAATAACCGCGATGTGATCTTCGTCGGTAATGTTCATTGCGGCGGCACAGGCATCGATATCAAACATGCCTCCGGACACAGGAGTTCCTTCAACAAGTCCGGTTGCCAGGGACGCTTCCCTGGTAATCAGACCGCAAAGATCGGTGGACTGTTTCAGAGGCGGCAAGGCACCTGCGAGGTCGGAAAGTCCGAATTCTTTCAGCAAGTCATCGTCATAATCCCGTGTGGCACAATTGAGAAGATTGGACCCTGAGTAATCGGTGATTTCAGCGGCAGCTTCTCCCGTAAGCCGGAATCTTATATAATCCTTCACTTCAAATATCCACTGGATCTTCCCAATGACCTCCGGATCATGTTCCTTGATCCAGTTCAGCAGTGAGACCGGCTGACAGGCCAGAATTCTCTGAAACGTCTTGTCAAAGACTCGGTCGGCGGTCCCGTCCTGTTCCCATCGAACGGGATATTCCCAGGCCCGGGTATCTGTAGAAACGATCCCGTTATAACACGGTTTGCCGTCTTTTCCCCAGAGATACAGCCCCTTCCCGTGGCCGGTGCAGGATACTCCTGCAATCTGTTTGGGATCGATACCGCTTTCCGTCACAGTTTTTTTTATGACCCTGGCGGTGACCTGCCAGAGCTCTTCCATTTCCCGTTCAGTGAATCCTGCTTTCGGGGTCATCATGCTGACGGTTTCAGAGGAACTTGAAATCTGTATTCCATCTTCATCGAAAAGAACCGCTTTGCTTAAAGTTCCGCCGCTATCAACCCCTAAATAATACTGCATAATTATGATTCTCCTGCCTGTCGTCTGTTCGATCTCAGCCGATTATAATTTTTGGTAATCGAAGTCTCTGACTGTGAAACGGCATGACATCAAAGTTTGATGCATCCTCGCCACATTGATGAAAATCATCGAAAATCAAAGGCTCTCTGCCTGGCCGCACCATTCCCTGAACTTCAAATTTAGTGTAGACCAGACAATCGATCGGGTTGATTGCAAACTGTGAATAAGGAATCAGTCGCCGGGTTCCGCCTTTCACCAGCGTATAATCCCGGTTTCCCAGCGGGCTGAGCGGGCCTCCGGCATGATGCAGAAAAGCTGACTTTTCAAAACCGGGAAGCTCATGTTTCCGAGCGGCTTCCTGAAAAACCTTTCCCATTTTTTCATACATCATTCCTTCATCATTCTCAATTCGATAAAGGTCTGCATAGGCAAGTGCAGCATCCCGGAGTGCAGCGTATGCCTGAGACTCCGGCCCGGACAATTCTTCATCCAGCTTTACCATCTGGCTCGCAGAATGGAACATGTCGCAATACCGCGCCCCTACCGCAAGTTTGATGAGTTTCCCCTTCACGACCTGTTTGCGTTCATCATAAACAGGATGAAGGTGTTTTTCCATGCCGGGAAGTCCAATCAGTACCAGATTCAGCTCCATGCCGCGCTCGTGATACATAGAGTAGATCAAGTTTCGTACATCTTCTCCATTCATTCCCTCCTGCAGCATGCGGACCGAATCGACAAGTGTTCGCCGCGATTCGCCAATCAGCCACTGGAGTTTGGCATATTGATTCCCTTCCGTTTTTTCAGCGAGCGGAGTGACGATTTCGCGCTGAATTTGAGTAAATGAAGATTGGCCGGGAAGAAGAATCTCCCCATTCTTCGGAATATCAGGCGCTTCAGTGTATGAAACATCGACATCCATTCCGTTCCAGATTCCTTCTTCTATAATGTCAAGAACACGGAATTTTTCCCAGGAATCGCTGATAAACTGAATTGATGGCTGCTCATATTCCACAGAGACAAGTACAGAAACTGTAGTCGGAGCGTCGGGTGCGATATCAACAACCTGATACCTTTTCCCGGTGAGCCATCTAAGGGCACCTTCTGCCTGCAGCAAAATGGAGCTGTATCCATGCGAAACGAGAACTGACCTCAGAGTTTCTAATTTAGAAGCAAATTCATTTCTGGTAATTGTGACCGGTTTGTTCATTATTAATTCTTTCGATGAAAAATACAGATTTTCAACGGCCAGAGGATGTTTATTTGATGCATATGTCAAGAAAAAAAACAGGCATAAAAACATATGAAATCGATTGCGCAATCGATTTCTTGTTGACGGGTTGCTGAATTTCGTTAAAATCCAGAAAATATCAAAGCAAAAGGAGGAGGAGTGATATGAAGAAATTAACATGGTTTATATTATTGTTTGCGCTGGCCGGAGCCTCTGTTATGGCAAAACAGAAGGAGGGTAAGATTGTGATTGGAATGACTGTTCCGGGGCTGCAGTTCCCGTTTTTTGTCGCTATGCAGGATGATGCCCTGGCCTATGCGAAGGACCTGGGAGTTGAACTCCTGACTCATGATTCACAGAATCAGTCGTCTATCCAGATGGCCGCTGTGGAGAATTATATTGCCCGGGGCGTTGATGCTATTCTCATCTCGCCTATGACCACAGACTCCCTGGTTCCGGCCATAGAAGAAGCGGTCGCTGCCGGCATTCCGGTTGCAACAGTGGACCGCAAAGCGAACACAGACAAGGTGCTGATTCATGTCGGCGCAGACAACGTCGAGGGAGGGCGTTCTGCCGCCCGGTTTATCATTGAAAAACTTGGAAATAAAGGTTCCGTAATTGAGCTGGAAGGAACTCCAGGCTCTTCCGCAGCCCTTGACCGGAAAGCCGGATTTGATGAAGTCATGAACGCATCCAATGTAAAAATTCTTGCAAGCCAGACCGCTGATTTTAGCCGCTCAAAGGGCCAGACTGTGATGGAAAACCTCATACAGGTATATCCGGATTTTGATGCGGTCTTCGGTGCGAATGATGAAATGATTATCGGAGCAATTGAAGCGATGAAGGGCGCTGGAATCGATCCGGCAAGTAAAGTGACGGTCGGATTTGATGCCACTGCAGATGCCTTCTCCTATATTAAGAACGGAGAGCTGGACGTGACGATCGACCAGTTTCCCGGAAAGCAGGCCAGTCTGGCTCTGCAAGCATTGGTTGATTATCTGAAAACTGGGAAAAAACCGGCTAAAAGCGTGGTTTACATCAAACCTCTCCCGGTTACCGAGTAGACCTATTTTCAGCTCAAACGGCTGGATTGCCGGTCGGCATCCAGCCGTTTAATTACCCTTACTTTTCAGAGGAGTTGTAATGGATCACTTGCTGCGAATGTCTGGAATCAGCAAATCTTTCCCGGGTGTAAAAGCATTGCAGGATGTAAGCTTTGATCTGATGCAGGGGGAGCTTCATGCCTTGGTGGGAGAAAACGGGGCCGGGAAGTCAACCCTGATGAAAATCCTTTCCGGTCTTTATAAATCGGATACCGGCGATATTTTTCTTCACGGGAAACGAATGGCGGCAACAGGCCTTAAAGAAATGATTACTGCCGGGATTGGCGTAATCTATCAGGAGCTGAATCTGATCAGCCATTTATCTGTTGCAGAAAACATCTTTATCGGCAGGGAACCCCGGCATGCAATAGGAACGATTGACTGGAAAACGCTGCATCAGGCTGCACGCGAGGTTCTGAAGCCGTTTGAGCTCGATCTTGATCCCCGTCAGAAAGTTTATACCCTGGGGCCCGCCCATCAGCAAATCGTTGAAATCGCAAAAGCGCTTTCCTTAAAAGCGGAAATTCTTGTGATGGATGAACCCACTGCCGCCCTGACCGGGAATGAAGTCGACCGGCTTTTCAGAATTATTCAAAAACTGAAGTCCTCGGGGGTTTCGATTATCTATATTTCACATCGTCTTGAAGAGGTGCAATCGCTTGCCGATCGGATAACGGTTCTTCGCGATGGAAAGGTCATCGTTACAGAACGGTGCGGAGAAATGTCTACTGACGAGATGATCAAGCATATGGTGGGGAGAACTCTCAAAGAGAAGTTTCCGCGATATGAATCGGCTCCCGGTGAAGAGGTGCTGCGTGTCGAGAATCTGACAAGAAAAGGGGCTTGCGATCATGTATCGTTTTCTCTGCGATCCGGAGAAATTCTGGGGTTTACAGGTCTGGTCGGAGCCGGCCGTACTGAAATTATGGAGACCATCTATGGGTGCAAGCGGAAGGATTCCGGAGAAATCATACTGAATGGCGAATCTGTATCCATCCGTTCCTGCAAGGATGCTGTTCAGAAAGGGATCGGTCTCATCCCCGAAGAACGAAAGCGGCAGGGGCTGATTCTCGGGCTCTCTGTTTTTGATAATGCCGCACTGGCTGTTCTTGACCGCTATTCAAAAATAGGCATTTTGCAACGGAAAAAAATATCACGTGAAGTACAGCACATGATTGACAGCATGGATATTAAAACCCCTTCGTATCGTCAGCTTGTCAGGAACCTTTCCGGCGGAAATCAGCAGAAAGTTGTGCTGGCAAAATGGTTTCTGAGGCATTGCAAGGTTTATATTTTTGATGAACCCACTCGTGGAATTGATGTTGGTGCGAAGGTGGAAATTTACAAGTTGATGCAGAATCTCGCCAGGAACGGCTCTGCTGTGATTATGATTTCCTCTGAATTGCCCGAAGTGATGAATATCAGTGATCGCATTGCCGTGGTGTTCAACGGACGCATTGTCAAAGAATTTAACAAGGGGGATCTGAGTGAAGAACAGGTGATGGAATATTCCCTGGGATTGCACAGTACGGCGGCAGACAGCCTGAACGATGTAAAGGAAGATCATGAAAAGCATTAACGTGAAGCATATAATCAAAAACTATGGACTTGTAATTGTCTTTTTTATTATCTGTATTGCCCTGTCGATATTGTCGCCTTATTTTTTGAGCATAACCAATATCATGAACGTTATCAGGCAGACATCGATTTACGGAATTCTCGCGGTGGGCATGACCTTTGTGATTCTCACCGGCGGGATTGATTTGTCCATCGGTTCAATTCTGGCAGTATCCGGGGTAATTTGCGCCGGCTTGTTAAAGTCCGGAGCAAGTATCCCGCTGGCAGTTTTTGCAGCAATTATCGTTGGGGGCGGTTTCGGTCTGCTGAATGGCTTTATTATTACTGCAGGGAAAATCACACCCTTTGTCGCGACGTTGGGAATGATGGTTATTGCCCGGGGACTTGCCTTGATTTATTGCAACGGATATCCGATTTCCGGATTCTCAGGTGCATTCAGAAAAATCGGCAGTGCATATGTTTTAGGAATTCCTGTTCCGGTTATTATTCTTATCTTCACGGTTGCCATTGCCTGGTTTGTCCTGACTCAAACCCGTCTGGGTAGATATACTTACGCAATTGGAGGCAATGAAGAGACCGTGAAACTTTCAGGGATCAATGCCTCATTTTATAAAATGCTGACCTATGTAATCATGGGGATAACGGCCGGGATCAGTGCGGTGATCCTGACCGCCCGTTTGAACGCGGCAGAGGCCATTGCCGGGACAGGATATGAACTCGACGTGATCGCTGCTGTGGTTATCGGCGGCACAAGTCTTTCCGGAGGAAGCGGCAGCGTAATAGGCACACTGGTCGGAGCTCTTCTTATCGGCGTCATCAATAACGGAATGAATTTGCTGGGAATCTCGCCTTATTTCCAATTGGTTGTAAAAGGTATTCTTATTATCGGGGCGGTTCTCCTCGACCGGTTGCGGGATGAACCTGCTTAAAGTTTATATGATTTTAATCTGCAAGAAGTTAGACATAAAATAAAACAGGAGTATGACATGAAACAAAGTGTTATTCATTTGGCATTTGAACAGGGAAAAGGGATTTTACGTCTGGTCCCCAACTGGGTTCCCCGGTCTTTCTGTATCCCGGGACGGAGAATTAAGCTCCATCCCGACGATTACTATGCCCTCGGAGGGAAAAGAGGGGGGATTGATGAACGCTGGTTTTCCTCGACCACTTCCGCGGACAACGGACCGCTGACCGGGGAGTACGAAGGGCTGAGCTTCGTGGTGTTTGAGCGGGATGGTTCCCGCGAACAGTTTCTGCTGCGCGATGCGGTGGAGGAACTGAAAGGCGCTCTGATCGGCGACCGTCTGTGGAAGACGTATGGAAAATGGCCGATGTTTTCCAAGTTTTTCGATAACAAAGGGCCGCTTCCGCATCATATTCATCACCGCGATGAACATGCACAGCGTGTCGGTGTAATGGGGAAGCCGGAAGCCTACTATTTTCCGCCGCAGCTGAATAATCATGGTGGTGACTTCCCGTATACCTTTTTCGGACTGCAGCCCGGCGTGACAAAAAAACAGGTCCGGGAATGTCTGGAAAACTTTACGAAGGGAGACAACAGGATCACAGAACTCTCCACGGCATATAAACTGATTCCCGGCACAGGCTGGGATGTTCCTCCCGGAACGCTGCATGCTCCGGGAAGCATGTGCACATACGAACCGCAAATGGCATCGGATGTCATGGCCATGTATCAGTCCCTGGTGAATGATGCCGTTATCGATGAAGAACTCCTGTGGCTGAACACCCCTGAAGATAAAAAGGGTGATTTTGATTATCTGGTGGAAGTCATTGACTGGGAAGTCAATGTGGACCCGCTGTTCGCCGAACATCATTTCATGCGGCCGAAGCCGGTCGCCCCGGTTGAGGAAATGCATGCCCGGGGATACGAAGAAAACTGGATTTGCTACAGAACAACGGCATTCAGCGCCAAGGAACTGACGGTATTTCCAGGGTCTTCAGTAACGATTACCGATGCCGCCGCCTACGGAATGTATGTCGTTCAGGGACACGGAACATTCGGAGAGTGGGAAATAGAAAGCCCGGCACTCATTCGTTTCGGCCAGCTTACAAATGACGAATACTTTGTCAGTGAAGAAGCCGCCAAAAACGGAGTACAGATTGTAAACCCGTCCAACTCAGATCCGATTGTTATTCTGAAGCATTTTGGTGCTGAAAACCCGGATCTTTCTGTCGGATAGTACGATGATCAGGTTTTGGAAACTGCCTGCCGGGTATCGTTGAGTTCCCGCAGGCAGCGACTGCGGCCTTCTTTTTAAATATTAAGATCCGATCCGCATATGGTTTCAGACAGGTGATAAAATGAGCTCGATGAAGGATGTTGCGTTATTGGCCGGAGTTTCCCAGTCCACGGTGTCTCGTGTAATTAACGGAACCATGCATGTGAATGAAGCTACAAAAAAAAGAGTTGAAGACGCGATTGCCGCTGCGAATTACAGACCGAATCTTTTAGCTCAGGGCCTGAGGGCAAAAAGTGCACGAAGCATTGGATTGCTTGTCCCTGAAATTGCTCATCCAAGTTATAATATGGTCATCAAATACATTGAAGAAAGTGCTTTCAGACGCGGATTGAATCTTGTCCTTTTTAATACACACAATGATTACAAGGAAGAGGCGGTGGCGGTTGATCTGCTGCTGCGCCAGCGGATTAACGGAATTATCTTTTCCAGAGTTTCAGATGAGAGTCAGAT
>JASKKX010000085.1 GCA_030153935.1 Verrucomicrobiota bacterium
CCGTCAACCGTGATCAGTTTGAGCTGATCGCCGGCAGAGGCACAGAGCAGCATGCCCTGCGATTCAACGCCGCGGATTTTCGCGGGTTTGAGATTGGCAACGATGACGATGGTTTTGCCGACCACCTCCTCTGCCGTGTAGTGCTGCGCAATTCCGGCGACAAGCTGCCGTTTTTCGTCTCCGACTTCGATCTGCAGCTTGAGTAACTTGTCTGTACCTTCGACTTTTTCGGCTTCCAGAATTTTTGCGGTGCGCAGTTTGACGTTCATCGCTTCATCGTACGTTATGATACCTTCGGTTTTTACAGGGTCTGTGCTCACGGATTTTTCCTTTTTCTTGGTTCCGGTCGCCGGATCGGAGGGCTCTTTTATTCTGGGCAGTTCAACACGGGGAAAAAGCACGCCGGGATCGGTAATTACGGTTCCGGCTTTGATGATACCGAACGTGCTCAGCTGTTTCAGCTCGGGTTTGCCGAGACCGAACGCGGAGCGCAGGGCTCCCATGCGTTCGGGCATGACCGGATAAAGCAGCGCAGCGCAGACGCGCAGGCTTTCGGACGCCATCGCCAGCGTAATGCCGACTTCATTCGTTTTCCCCTCTTTGGCCAGTATCCACGGCTGTTTGATTTCAAAATACCGGTTCACTTTGCGCACAGCGGTAAGCACTGAAGCCAGTCCGCTGTTCAAGCTCATGGTTTCGATGGAATTTTCCATTTCAGTCACGGCCAGCAGGACCGCATCCCACAGTTCTTTCTCCGGCGCACCGCCGAGTGCAGCGTTTCCAATGCCTGGGAATTTCCCGCCGCAATAACGGCCAAGCATGTTAACCGTGCGGCTGAGCAGGTTGCCGAGGTCATTGGCGAGGTCGCTGTTGTAACGGCGGACAAAGGCCTCTTCGGTGAAGGAGGCATCCTGCCCGAGAGTCATTTCAGCGATGAGGAAATAACGGAAGGCATCCACGCCGTAACGGTCGATCATGTCCATCGGATTCACGACATTACCAAGGCTTTTACTCATTTTGTTGCGACCGGTGAGCCACCAGCCGTGGGCAAAAACGGTTTTCGGCAGCGGCACACCCATCGCTTTGAGCATCGTTGGCCAGTAGATGGTGTGTGTGGTGAGGATGTCTTTGCCGATTAGATGATGATTGACCGGCCACCATTTTTTAAACTGCTGTTCATCCCGGCGATACCCAATGGCGGTGATGTAGTTGAGCAGTGCATCGAACCAGACATACGTGACAAAGTCGGCATCAAACGGCAGCTCGATGCCCCATGCCAATCGCGATTTCGGACGCGACACGCAAAGATCCTGCAGCTTTTTTGTTTTCAGGAAGCCGAGGGTTTCATTGGCGCGGAACGCCGGCTGAATAAACTCCGGATGCGTCTCGATATAGTCAATCAGCCAGTCCTGATATTTGCTCATCCGAAAGAAGTAGTTGGTTTCTTCAATGGCATCGACCGGCTTGCCGCACTCGGGGCAGTTGCCGTCGATGAGATCTTTTTCGGTGAAGAAGCGTTCGCAGCCTACGCAATACCATCCCTGATAGACCGCCTTATAAATTTCGTCACGGTCATAAAGTTCCTGCAGAACCTCCTGCACAACGGTTTTGTGGCGGTCTTCGGTGGTGCGGATGAAATCGTTATGGGTGATTTCAAGGCGTTTCCAAAGTTCCTGGAAGCGGACGACTGTCTGGTCGCACTGCTCCTGAGGGGTCAATCCGTTCTTTTCCGCCGCCTGCTGAACCTTCTGTCCATGTTCATCGGTGCCGGTCAGAAACCAGGTGGGCGTGCCGAGCAGACGGTGATAGCTGGCCAGCACATCGGCCAGGATCGTAGTATACGCGTGGCCGATATGCGGCTTATCGTTCACATAATAAATCGGTGTCGTAATGTAGTAGCTATTATCAGCCATCATGCTCCTTTTTGGTATCAATCAGAAAGTATAGCGGAGACCGGTCGTGAATTCAAAGTCGTTCTTGTCGACATCGTCGCTGTCCGGCTGATTTTCATATTTGTTTTCTACCATGACCATTAAACTGAGGTGGTGATTGATCTCGTTGTTGATTCCCGCCTTGCAGCTTATAGTGTAGTCAGCGGGATCCGGAATCTCCATCACCCATTCACTGGAAGTCCACAGATCCAGCGTTTCGGTGATCTGCCATTTGAACTCCTGGGCTAAACGCCAGGCCGCCGTATCCGAGGTTCCGTCATCGCTCCGTTCACGGACATAAACGAGACCGGTACTGACATCTGCACTGAGATCTTCCCGATTGACAAAATAATACCCGATACCGGGACCGGTTTCGATGCGATAGCGTATATCGCGCAGGTCGTCATGCAGTCCGGAAAGCGTGTAGGACGAAAACCATTTTTCAGTGATCAGCCGGCGGATTTCCGCTGAGGCCTCCAGTTTTGAATCGGTGACTTCGTCATTGGTTTTGCGATACCGTCCGTCAATTCTCGTCAGATAATGGTATTTATTACCGTATTTTTTTTCAAATTTCCCGCCATATTTGTAGGCGTCTTCGTCCGTATTCCCCCGACTGGCGGAAAACCCGCCGTACAGACTGGAGTCCCATGCGGGAGGGGTTTCCGCTTCTTCTTCTTCGGCAAAAAGAGGGGAGATCATCATTCCGATTATAAAAAAATATAACAGGTTCACTCTAAACATCCTAAACTCCAATACTTATAAATATCCTTTTTTCCACTGATTACATTAAATCAGCACCAAATAAAATTTGGTGCTGTCCCTTCACCATCCCGGCAGAAACCACTGCCGGCAAACGATAACGAATCGTTCCCGGTTTAAGCATTTTTACTGCATTTGGCACCCGACTGCGCTGCCGGCAAAGAGCCGATAATAAGCGGGATCGCAGTGGTTAAACGAACCTGCATCGACAGAATTTTACCGGCAGATCCCATAAAGGAATTGCTGCTTCCGTTGAATCCGCCTCTGTTGTCTCATCCTGTGTTTTTTAATAGCAGCGGAATACGACCCGTCATCTATTTTAATCCATACACTCCTCCCAGTGCGCAAAATCCCATAGGAATGCCTACACTCAGCAAAGCCTTCCCGTTCACAACATTATTGTTTTTGTGGATGAGCCCGCGAAAACGGATAAAACCAGCACCTGGATCATGGAAGGTCCTGATATTTCCGTCATCGCCAACTCTCCGACCTTGACGAGCCGGGGCATTGTCAGCGCCAGCGGAATCATCACCACAGCACCCCCAACCCCAGCAGTCCGGATAAAAAGTTACCCCAAGAAAAAAAGCAGTATAATCATCATAAATCTGAAAAAACTATAAAACGATCCGAAAAAAGCGGGACGTACGTTACCGAATAGAGCTTACCTTTCAAACTATTTCTTCAACTTTTAGCTGGCGGAAGGAGGGTTTTTCAGTGATTGAAAGAGTTGAAATCTCCGGCGGTCCACGTAGACTCTCTTCCCATGAAACTCGGAACAACGATTAGAAAAAACGGGGTTGAGTTCTGCGTTCACAGTAATGCCAACCGCGTGTGGCTGCTCCTTTTTGAAACGGCCGGCGCGGCGGCTCCTCTCCGTGAATTTGAAATGATCAAAGAGCCCGAAGACCTCTGGCATATTACCGTCTCCGATGCCGGCCCCGGGACGTTTTATCTGTACCGCACCGACGCCGTCCCGACACAGTGGCTGCTTGATCCATATGCCCGTGAGGTTCATTTTCCCCGTGCATGGGGAGAGATTGACGGTCTGAAGCCTGATCGCCATATCCGCACAGGAAAACACTTCCCAAAAGGAGTTGTCATCGACAGCCCTTTTAACTGGCGCGGAGAAAAACGGCCGCGCAAATCACTTGAAAAAACCATCATCTATGAAGCGCATCTGAGAGGATTCACTCGCAGTGAATGTGAAGGAACCTATCGTGATTTTATCGGGAAAATACCCTATCTCAAAGAGCTGGGTATCACTGCTGTCGAATTTCTGCCCCTTTTTGAATTTAACGAACTGGAATTCTTTCGCGACGGCGATGCACGTAAAAACCTCCGTAATTTCTGGGGCTACAGCACCCTCGCCTTTTTTGCACCCATGAGTCGTTATGCAACCTCCAGCGAGCCCGGGGCCGCTGTCACTGAGTTCAAAACCCTTGTGAAAGCACTGCATAACGCCGGCATCGAAGTCATTCTCGATGTTGTTTTCAATCACACGGCCGAAGGTGCATTTGACGGTCCCACCTACAGCTTTCGCGGTCTCGATGAAGCCGCTTACTATATGATAAACCCCGACGGCACCTACCCAAACTGGTCCGGATGCGGCAACACGTTTAACTGCAATCATCCGGTCGCCAGACAGTTCATCGTCGACTGCCTGAAATACTGGACGGAAGAAATGCACGTCGATGGATTCCGTTTTGATCTTGCCACCGTGCTTTGCCGCAATGAACGCGGAGAACTGCTGGACGATCCGCCTGTCATCACGGCAATTGAGACAGAACCTGTTCTCAAAAAGGTCAAGCTCATCGCCGAGGCGTGGGATCTTGGAGGGTATCAGGTCGGCAGCTTCCCCGGCCGGTTTTCTGAATGGAACGGCCGGTTCCGTGATGATGTGCGCCGTTTCTGGAATGACAGTGAAGTTGCCGGCACACTCGCGACACGCCTTGCAGGAAATTCTGATATCTATCAACACAGCGGCGCAACACCGCTTAAAAGCATCAACTTTATCACATCGCATGACGGGTTTACCCTTGCCGATCTCGTCACCTACGAAAAAAAGCACAACGAAGCCAACGGAGAAGACAACCGCGATGGAGACGATCAGAATAACAGTATCAACTTCGGAATTGAAGGACCGACCGATGATCCGGTTCTCTGTGCCCGTCGTCTTAAACAGCAGAAAAATCTGCTTACCTCCCTTTTTATTTCACGCGGCGTACCGATGTTTCCCGCCGGTGATGAGTTCGGTCGCACACAGCAGGGAAATAACAACGCCTATTGTCAGGACAATGAAATCTCGTGGATTGACTGGTCATTGCTCGAAAAAAATAAATCCCTCTTTGAGTTCACCCGAAAGCTCATTGCGCTGCGAAAAAAGCATTCCGTTCTGCGGAAGGGGGCCTTCTACAAAAAGGAAGAGGTGGAATGGCTGGCCCCGAATGGTCGTGAAATTGACTGGCATCACGACCGTGCGCTTGGAATGTATATCCAAGGCAGAGGCAAGCTTCTCATCCTGATAAACAACGAAAAGACAGATCTTCCCTTTGAACTGCCTGGAGGGAGGTGGAAACTTGCTTTGCATACTGATCCTTCAGCTGTCCCGCCCAACGGCGGCGATTTTTCAGTTCTTGTTCCGGCAGAGTCTATTTGTGTCTTCAGTCAGTATAGGAAATGCGGGTACAAGATGAAGCAGGCGGAATAATTTATTCGTTTCTTCGGCCCCGCCGGAACAGACTTCCCCGAAGAGCACTCGATCAAAACTCTGATTGAGGTTTCCGTTGCGCAGCGGACTGTTTCATAAAAAAAGGCACCGGACAGGTGCCCTAATCGAAAATGGTGCCCTTCGCAAAGAAACAGGCAGAAATCGGTCGAAATCGACCGCTCTGACGCTGCTTATGAATTGATCGGGCTAAATTTTTCGACGCGAGTAGTGCCGTCTGAATTCGTCAGCACTCTGACACGGTCCCCCACCTGAAAGGGCACGTCGGCTTCCTGCACAACCGCAACTTCATTTCCGTTATCCAGTTTAACGGTAATCTCAAGGCCGTCTTTGCGAGTGAATTTTTCTTCTCCGGCGCTCCCGATCAACGCACCGGCCAACGCACCGCCCAGCGCCGCCAGCGTCGATCCTTTTCCCTCGCCGATGGTGCTGCCGGCCACACCGCCAGCTACTCCACCGCCGATTGTACCAAGCCCGGACTTTGTGCCTTCAATCTTAATATTTTTTACAAATTCCACAGTGCCGGTTTGCACCGTCTGCGAGCGACGCGCCTGATCGCGCGAATAAACTTCACTTGACCGGCTGGACGCGCATCCAGCCATTGATGCAATCACGAGTAAAAAAGCGATCTGCCGAAGTAATTTCATAACAACGCCTCCTCTCCTGTTTTTTTGCACATAATATAGCAGAGTCTCTGCGGTCTGAGAACCGGCAATTCCGGATTATCTGACAGATTTTGTCAGCTGGAGATCAGGAATGATCCGCGTCGGTCGTCTCTGCTGTTTCTGCGGTCGTCTCTGCTGTTTCTGTTGTTTCTGCAGCCGCCAGGTCACGAAGTCCCATTCTTTTAATTTCCTGCAAACGATCAAATACTGCCTTCCGGCGTATGTTCAGCTTGCCGTTGTTTTTCTTTGACTCCCAGTTAACGACGGTCGGCAAACTCACTCCGACCAGATCGGCAAACGCTTTCTGAGAGATGCGCAACCGTTTACGCATCGAACGAATTCCCTGGGCGGTAATCCAGCCTCGGGACGTTTTGTCGGAAGTCGTTTCTTCTTTCGGAGGAGTTGTTTTAGCAATCGTTTTTGCAAGCTGGTTCTTTTCCTTTTCCAATGCTTCAATTCGACGTCGCAACTCCGCAATGTATTTTCGCTGGCTGGCGTTAACAGATTTGATCGGTTTAAGCGCCGCATTCACTTCACTGCGGGCAATCCGGGAAATCTCTTCTTTCAGTGCCTTCATAATATTCGCCATTTTCTCTCCTTCCCCTGGCATTCTAAATCTGTTCCGCTCTAATATCTTTTTTTTCAACGACTTGAAAAAAAAACCTCATCGCGGGTCTTTTATTTCATTATTTTCAAGAGGGCTCAAGCCTCTTTCCGTTTTTTAATCATCATTTGTATAATCATAAGAAGATTGCTGGTTGTCCAGTAAAGGACCAGTCCGGACGGCATCCCGTAAAAGAAGAAGAGCATCATGATCGGCATCACCAGCGACATCATTTTCTGCTGCTGCGGATCTCCCGCTGACGGGGTGATTTTCTGCTGCCACACCATCGTGGCCGCCATCAGGATCGGTAAAATGTTCAATGAACCGACAATCGGAATCATTCCGGCAAAAAGATTTTCCGGTTCAGAGAGGTCACGCACCCAGAGAAATCTGGAAAAACGCAGTTCGATTGCGCTGCGCAGAACCGTGTAGAGTGCGATGAATACCGGAATTTGAATCACCATCGGCAGACAGCCGCCCATCGGATTCACTTTGTTCTGTTTATAGAACTGCATGGTTTCCTGCTGCATGCGCTGCGGATTGTCTTTGTATTTCTCGCGGATCTCTTTAATTTGCGGTTGAAGCGCCTGCATTTTCCGCATGCTCTCCGTGCTCTTGTGAGTAACCGGCCAGAAGATGACACGAACAATAATGGTGAGCAGCATGATCGCCACGCCGTAGTTGTGAAACACGGCATAAAGCGAAGTCAGGCCCCAAAGCAACGCTTTTTTTAGCGGAAACATGACAGGGTTCATGAACTTAAAAAAGCCGGTACTCTTGAATTCCATTACCTCGGTCTGTTCCATTCCCTGCGTTTTAAGGAATGAAAAATCCTTGGGCCCAATGTACGCTTCAATCGTACGGGTAAAGGTTTCATATCCGGGGATCAGCTCGGGGTCAAAGTGCAGGGCGGCAGCGACCGCTGACGGAGCCGCTTTTTTCCCTTCCCCGTCACGGCGAATCGAAATATCAAATGCATCTGCGCCGGTTTCAGGAGTGATGATCTGAACAAAAAATTTGTTTTTGGCAGCCACCCAGTCAATCGGCTGCGGGGCAATCATTTCCGGAGTTGACGTCATTACATCCGTGCCTGGCGGAATATCCCGGAACAGCCGGTTCAAATCTTTTCCCCAGTGATGAACCCCTTCAGCAGCGGTAAAGGTATCAATACCGAGCGTGGAAATGCCTTTCATCGAAGTCGCATCGGCAGGATTACTTATAAATCCGGTGGGAAGACGCAGCTTGGGAAGCGCCCAGGGGAGATCGCGATCATTGATAAAAGA
>JASKKX010000025.1 GCA_030153935.1 Verrucomicrobiota bacterium
GCCTGTCACGCTGGGGGTTGCGAGTTCGAGTCTCGTCATCCTCGCCACCTTTGCTTTCCTTCGGTGCAGCTGCTCAGGTTCTTCCCCCGGCGACGGGGACAGGAACGAAATTTTTAACCGCAGAAGACACTCCCACGCAACCGGTAACGGTCGAAACTCCTGGAGATCTTGTCAAATATTGCGGGTGGAGATTTGAGAAGCGTATCCCTCTGAACCTTTCTTAAGCGGCTGAATCGATCATGCCGTCCTTGAACCTGACTCCTTCGATAAGTTTCAAAATCAACGCTGTCGGCAGGTTGTCGGACCCCTTTCTTCGACAGCGGCCCGGAATCCCGGCGCACCGTCGCCGACAGCAAGATCAAACGCTTCGTCCCTGAGTTTAAAGCGACCCTTTCCTTCCGGGACGGCCTGCGGAAAGTCCGCGACGGGTTCGATGCCGATCCGAAACGGAAAGAATCCGGTCCGCAGGCATTGGAGGCGAAAAAAGCGATAGACCGCATCCTTGCGGCATGGCGGAACTGATTCCGTCCGAAGTACGTGTTCTTGCTCTGTCGCACTTTTTTCCATAAACTTCCCTTTTATTTTTCTTCAACACATACAGAAGGAATCTGCCGAATGAAAAAAGATTATCGTAATTACCTGCAAACCACCCCCGACGCAGAAGGAAATTTCGGAGACTACGGCGGCTCATTCGTCCCTCCGGAACTGATCGGCCCGATGAAAGAAATTCATGAGGCCTATCTGAAAATCAGCCGTTCACACCGGTTCATTGAAGAGCTTCGCTCCATCCAGAAACACTACCAGGGCCGCCCTACCCCGGTCTATCATGCCGCACGCCTTTCTGAAAAATGCGGTGGGGCGCAGATCTATCTCAAACGCGAAGACCTCAACCATACCGGTGCGCATAAGCTCAACCACTGCATGGGGGAAGGCCTGCTCGCCAAATATATGGGCAAGAAAAAACTGATTGCTGAAACCGGCGCCGGCCAGCACGGCGTGGCGCTTGCCACGGCGGCCGCCTATTTCGGCCTCGAATGCGAAATCCACATGGGAGAAGTGGACATCGCGAAAGAACATCCCAACGTCGTGCGCATGAAACTGCTCGGGGCCGAAATCGTTTCGGTTTCGCACGGACTCAAAACCCTCAAGGAAGCCGTCGATTCCGCGTTTCAGGCCTACCTTGCCGACCCTGTCAACTCGATCTACTGCATCGGCTCTGTCGTCGGCCCGCACCCCTTTCCGATGATGGTGCGCGATTTTCAGCATGTCGTCGGCAAAGAGGCGCGCGAACAGTTCCTCGAAATGACCGGCAACCTGCCTGATCTCGTCACCGCCTGTGTCGGCGGCGGCAGTAATTCCATCGGCCTGTTCTCCGCCTTCCTGAATGACCCCTGTGAAATCTGGGGGGTCGAACCGCTCGGTCGCGGACCGGAGCCCGGGAATCACGCCGCATCCATCACCTACGGGAAGCCCGGTATCCTCCACGGCTTCAGGTGCTATCTGCTTCAGGATGAAAACGGGGATCCGTCTCCGGTGTACTCGATTGCCAGCGGGCTCGACTATCCCGGCGTCGGTCCGGAGCACAGCCATCTCAAAGACGAAGGCCGCGTGCAGTACACTTCTGCCGACGATAAAGAATGCCTTGACGCGTTCTTCGCTCTCTGCCGAACGGAAGGAATTATCCCGGCGCTCGAAAGTGCTCACGCCGTCGCTTTTGCAATGAAAAAGGCCGTCGAAATGAAACACGGCACCCTTCTCGTCAACCTGTCCGGCCGCGGCGATAAAGACCTCGACTTTGTCGTTGACCATTACGGCTACGGAAAATAGAGCGTTTCCTGCCATCGAAACATGATGAGTGCATCCTATCAATATCTGTTCGGTCCGGTGCCGTCGCGACGTCTTGGGCGCTCGCTCGGGATCGACGTAACGCCGTTTGAAACCTGCTCGTTCAACTGTCTCTTCTGTCAGTGCGGCAGCACGACAGACCGCATGACGGAACGCAAAGAGTTCGTTCCGTTCGATGCGGTCTGCGCCGAAATCGCGCGCTGGCTCGCCGAAGACGGCGCGGCGGACGGAATCACCTTCGCCGGATCGGGCGAGCCGACGCTCTACAGCCGTCTCGGCGACCTGATGGGCTTTATTAAGAGTAAAACGGCAATTCCGGTGATCCTCCTGTCCAACGGCACCCTGCTCCACCGGTCCGATGTGCGGACGGAAGCTGCCCAAGCGGATATTGTAAAGATCAGCCTGAGTGCCTGGGACGAACCTTCTTTTCAGGAAATCAACCGCCCGGCCCCCGGGCTTTCACTGGAACAGCTGCTGGAAGGCGAAAAGGCTTTCCGGAAAGAATTTTGCGGCGAGTTGTGGCTGGAGGTGTTCCTCATGAAGGGCATTAACGCATCGACGGAGCAGGTCCGTCAGATTGCCGCCGCTGCCGCAGGGATCCACCCTGACAAAATCCAGCTGAATACGGCGGTTCGCCCTCCCGCCGAGGCAGGAATTCAGTCTGTCGCTGAAGAAGAGCTGGAATCTCTGTGCGACCTGTTCACGCCGCGCGCGGAAATCATCGCCTCGTTTGCCGCGGCGAAACCGGGCCCCGGAAGGGAGCTGGACACGGAAACGCTGGTTGAACTGATCCGCCGTCACCCGGCGACAGCCGCGCAGTTGGCCGCCGTTGCCGGGGTCCGCGCCGCAGAGATTGCCGCGGCTCTTGCTCCGCTGGTTGCCACCGAAAAGCTGCAGACCGAGGAACGTTCCGGAGAAATTTATTATAAGTAACAGGAAAAAGGGCTTGTATCGACGGAGTGGTTATGATTAAAAAGCCCGCTCTTTTAGTAAGGACAGTAGAAAAATGAAAAAAACAATCCATCCCGAATATATCGACGCAGAAATTTCGTGTGCCTGCGGTAATACGATTAAAACCCGTTCGACCGTAGGAAAAATGCACGTGAACATTTGTTCGGCCTGCCACCCCTTCTTCACCGGACAGGCCAAGTTTGTGGATACTGAAGGCCGCGTAGACCGCTTCCGCAAACGGTACGGCGGCAAGTAACCCACGGTTTCCCGGGCCGGACTCTCTTTTCAGAGCCCGGCCTTTTTGTGTCCTGCCATGATCAATAAAGCCTATCTGGAAAATCTGCTCCGGCGCATCGCCGAACTCGAAGCGGCGATGTCCGCTCCAGGGGTTGCGGCCAACCCGCAGAAAATGAAAGCGTTGATGGGCGATTATTTGCATCAGAAAAAAATCGCCGCAGTTGTCGAAAGGTTTCTGGCCCTTCAGGATGCTGTCGCCGAAAGCCGGACGATCCTGGATGATCCGGATGCAGACGCCGAATTGCGCGAAATGGCGGAGATGGAACTTGCGGAATCCGAAGAACGGCTCCCTGCGGCAGAAAAAGAGGTGATGGTGGCCCTGCTTCCGCCGGACCCGTCCGATTCTAAAAACGTCATCATGGAAATCCGTGCGGGAACCGGTGGCGATGAGGCATCCATTTTTGCCGGCGATCTTTACCGCATGTACAGCCGCTACGCGGAAAACAAAGGACTTAAAATTTCTCTTATGGATTTAAGCCTTTCCGAAGTCGGCGGTTACAAGGAAGTCGTCTTTTCGGTCGAAGGGGACGACGTCTACAAAAAACTGAAATATGAGAGCGGGACCCATCGGGTCCAGCGGGTTCCGGAAACGGAGACGCAGGGTCGGATTCACACCTCGGCGGCAACCGTGGCCGTGCTTGCCGAAGCCGAAGAAGTCGACGTCGAAATCAAAACCGAAGATCTTAAAATCGACACGTACCGCGCCAGCGGTGCCGGTGGACAGCACGTGAACACAACAGATTCCGCTATTCGCATCACTCATCTTCCCACCGGAACCGTCGTCCAATGTCAGGATGAGCGCTCCCAGCATAAAAACAAGGCTCAGGCTATGCGGGTTTTGCGCGCCCGACTCTACGACCTGCAGCAGCAGCAGATTGAATCCAAACAGGCCGCCGCCCGCCGCTCACAGGTCGGCACCGGAGATCGCAGCGAAAAAATCCGCACCTATAACTATCCGCAGAACCGCCTTACCGACCACCGCATCAATCTGACTCTCTACAAACTGGACCGTGTGATGGAAGGCGCTCTCGATGAAATTTTTGACGCGCTTTATGAGCACGATGTCGAACTGAAAATCAAAGCCCAGACCGATAAAATTGGATAACTGAATTCTGAGCCAACGTGCTGGGCTTAAAATGAATATCCACAACCCGGAGAATTCTAGGCTCGTTCAATATCGGCACCGAGAGCCAGGAGGCGCTCGTCAATTGCTTCGTAGCCGCGGTCAATCATTTGTGCGTTATGAATCACGCTTCGGCCCTCGGCGCAGCAGGCGGCAATCAGCATCGCCATACCTGCGCGGATATCGGGGCTGCTCAGCGGCTCTCCCTGCAGTTTTGCCGCTCCGTTCACCACCACGCGGTGCGGATCGCACTGAATGATGTTGGCACCCATCGCCATCAGATTGTCTACAAAGTACATCCGGCTTTCGAAAAGTTTTTCAAAAAACAGCATTTGTCCCTGGGTCTGCGTTGCTAAAACGACCATCACACTCATCAGGTCAGAGGGAAAGGCCGGCCAGATGCCGTCTTCGATTTTCGGCGTGAAGTTTCCGATATCCGGAACAATTTTCCGCTCTTTTTCCAGGGATTGGAAGAGTGTGCCGTTTCTGAGCGTCCAGTTGACACCCAGTTTGGCAAACCCTTTTTCAAGTACGTTGAGCGTGACCGTATCGCCGGGATTTTCAACTTCAAGCGCCCCGCCGGTGGCTGCGGCGGCAGCCAGAAAGCTGCCGGTTTCGATGTAATCGGACTGAACGGTGTGTTCTGCGCCGACAAGCTGCTTCACACCGCGCACACGGAGGCGGTTGGTGCCGATTCCCGCGATGTCCGCACCCATTTTAACCAGCAGATACGCCAGATCCTGCACGTGCGGTTCGCAGGCGGCATTAAAGATCGTCGTTTCTCCTTCGGCGAGAACGGACGCCATCAGAATATTTTCGGTGGCGGTCACGCTGGCTTCGTCGAGAATCAGATCGGCACCGCACAGTGTTTTGCGCCTGAACCGGTACGGCGCGGCGTCGTTCACGTCGATGCCGAGTGCCCGCAGGCCGTAAAAATGCGTATCGAGACGCCGCCGGCCGATGACATCGCCGCCCGGCGAATGAATCAGGGATGACCCGTGTCTTGCGGCCAGCGGTCCGGCCAGCAGAATGGATGCGCGCACCCGGCGGCAGAGTTGTTCGTCGAGTTCCGTGGTTTTCAGGTCTGCAGCGCATAGTTCCACGCAGGCCCCCCTTTTTTCGACCGATACGCCGAGTGAAGCGAGCAGTTCCAGCATGACGCGTACATCCTGAATATCAGGGACATTGCAGAGTGTGACCGGCTGATCAGTCAGCGTACAGGCCGCCAGCATGGGAAGAACCGCGTTTTTATTGCCGCGCGGAGAAAATTTTCCGCGGATCGGATTGCCGCCGTGAATAATAAACTTTGCCATGGCACAGACATTAAACGGTTTTTCCAGCCATTGGAAACCGGCATTTCCGGAAACTTCAAAAAAACTGGTGAAACCCCGGCTGTTCAGATAAATTGCATTGTATGAAACGTCTCCTTTTTCTTTTTATTCCGCTGCTGGCCGCCGGTCTCCGTGCGGAACAGCTTCCGCCCGCCCGCGACGTTCTCTCATTTGCCCGCATGCAGCTACCCGCACAGCCGGTGCGGCTGACCGGGACACTGAAAGAGCGCGCCCCGAATGGATTTGTTAAAAAAAAACTGGCGGTTGAAATGGATCTCGAATGGGGAGCCAGCCCCTCGACAGCAGCCTATCGTATTCGCGATGAAAAAACCGGTGATTTACAAACGCTGAAAATCCGCTGGCTTGCGAACGGGCCGGACTTCCGGTATTCGGAAAACGGCACAGCGGTCGTGAATTTTAACCCGAATACGGAAATTGACGGACTGGGCGTGACCTGGGCGGATCTCAGTTTTTCCTTTCTCTGGAGCAAAGAGGCGGAAACCGTGGAAACGGATAAAAAACTGGGCCGCGCGAGTCTGGTTCTCGCGATTCCCCGCGCCGCTGAACACCGCCTGCTGCTTTGGATTGAGCAGGAAACCGGCAGGATGCTCGGGGCCAGAGAAGAAGATGAAAACGGGAACGTTGTTAAGGAAATCAAAGTGGTCAGTGTGAAAGAATTTGACGGCCTCTGGATGGTTAAAGACCTCGATATCATTCTGCCTCCAACGAAAAGGCGGATCACTCTGCGCATTGAAAATGTGGAAACGGCCCCGGATGAATCGGTTGAAAATGGAGCGGGTGAACGGATTCGAACCGTCGACAATCACGTTGGCAACGTGACGCTCTACCACTGAGCTACACCCGCGTCAGAAGGTTGGTTAGTATGCGAATTCAAAAAATCAATGCAAGCCGGAATTTAAACTTTTGAATCTGTTCTTTTTTCCGCAGCCGTGATTTTCTTTTTTCATGATTACACCGGAGAAATGGGAAAAGCTTCGTGAGCGGATGAATGCCTTGGAAATCCGTGAGGAGGACCTTTCCGAGCAGTTTATTCGCGGATCCGGAAAAGGCGGGCAGAAGATCAATAAAACATCGTCCTGTGTGCAGCTGCGGCATGCTCCGTCCGGAATTGAAATCAAATGCCAGTCTTCCCGTCTGCAGGCCTCGAATCGCTTTTTTGCCCGTCGTGATCTGTGTGATAAAATCGAAGAGCGAATTCTAGGTGCTGAAAGCAGGAAAAAGCAGGATCAGGAAAAAATCAGGCGGCAGAAACGCCGCCGCTCCCGTCGTGCAAAAAATAAAATGCTCGAAGGGAAACACCAACAGTCTGAGAAAAAGGCACGGCGGCGGGCCGTGAAGGATGAATAATGGATACAGAAAAAAAAATCCGGAAACTGGATGAAATTTTCCAGACCTTGGGCAAGGTTGCGGTCGCTTTTTCCGGCGGAGTGGACAGCACGTTCCTGCTGGCTGCTGCCGTTCGCGCGCTCGGCGCCGAGAACGTCCTGGCCGCTACCGCAGTTTCTGCCACGCTCACGGATGAAGAGCGCACGGAGGCGCTGGAGCTTGGCCGGCGGATCGGCGTGGAACACGTTTTGCTCGCAACCGATGAGTTTCAGAATGAAGCTTTTACCGCCAATGACCCGGATCGCTGTTATTACTGCAAAAAAATCCGGTTCTGCTCCCTGGCCGGTTGGGCTGATGCGCGCGGGTTTCACTGGGTTGTTGAAGGCAGCAATGTCGACGACGACGAGGATTACCGCCCCGGCAGCCGCGCTGTCGCGGAACTCGATACCGTTCGCAGTCCGCTGAAAGAGGCCGGACTGACCAAAGCCGAAATTCGTGCGGTTTCCAGACAGTGGGATCTTCCGACGTGGGAAAAGCTGAGTGCCGCCTGTCTTGCTTCGCGGATCGAATATTATCTTCCCTTGACGCCGGAACGCCTCAAACAGGTCGAGGAGGCAGAAAAATTTCTGCGTCCGCTCTGTAAAGGGCAGCTCCGTGTGCGGCACCATGGAACGCTGGCGCGAATCGAAGTGGAACCGGATGCGGTGTCCACATTGGCGGAACCGGAAAACGCGCAAAACATCACCGAAAAATTCAAGGCGCTGGGTTTCAGTCATGTTACACTCGATCTTTCCGGCTACCGCATGGGCAGCATGAACCGCGATCTGGAGAACATATGAGTTCAGAAAAAAATGGGTTTGAAGAAATGGGCTTTGCGAAGATCGACCATCACCGCGCAGAACGGCGGGGGTTCCCCGAAGCCATTCTGTGCGAAGGCAAAACCCCGGATCAGGTGGTGCAGATCGTTCAGAGAATGGATGAAGGGGATCAGAATATTCTGGCGACCCGGGCGGGTCCCGAAATTTTTCAGGCCGTTCAGAAATCAGTGCCTGCGGCGGAATACCACGAACTGGCGCGGCTGATTGTTGTGCGCAAAATGCCGCTTTCGCCTGATCCGGACCGGATGATTCTGGTGATGACCGCCGGAACCGGCGACATTCCCGTCGCCGAAGAAGCCGCCGTTACCGCCGAACTGATGGGCCATCGGGTCGAACGCGTTTTTGATGTCGGGGTTGCGGGAATACATCGCCTTTTTGCGCAGCAGGATAAAATCCGCGAAGCCAACGTCATTATTGTCGCAGCGGGCATGGAAGGCGCGCTGGCCAGTGTGGTCGGCGGCCTGGTCAGTAAGCCGGTAATTGCGCTGCCGACGAGCGTCGGTTACGGCGCGAGCTTCGGCGGGGTTGCAGCCCTGCTCGGCATGCTCAACAGTTGCGCCGCCGGCGTGGCGGTGGTGAATATTGATAACGGATTCGGCGCCGGCCGGCTCGCCGGGATGATTAACTCGATGAGGTAGTTTTATGAGAGCAATGTACATAAGCGGATTTTCAGGCGTCAGCGGCAATATGCTGATCGGCGCGCTGCTCGATGCAGGCCTGCCGGAGGAACGCTTCCGGAACATGGTGAGTGCCCTGCCGATTTCAGGCTATGCCCTTAAAATTGAATCGGTGGTGAAGCTCGGCATAAAAGCGACACACTTTGATGTGGAACTGGACCCTTCCGAACAGCATGTACACCGGCATCTGGCCGACATTATTAAACTCATTAATGCGGCGGATCTCAGCGACGGTGTGAAAACGCGCAGCATCGCCGTTTTTACGAAGCTGGCAGAGGCAGAGGCGAAAGTTCACGGAACAACGGTGGAAAAAATTCACTTCCATGAAGTCGGTGCCGTGGATGCCGTGATTGACATCGTCGGGACCGTGTTCGGGCTCGAAGCACTCGGTATTGAAAAGCTCTATGCCGGGTCACTGCGAACCGGACATGGTTTTGTTGAGTGTGCGCACGGATCGATGCCGATCCCTGCGCCCGCCACGGCGGAACTGCTGAACGGAATTCCGTACCTCCAGGGCGAAATCGAAAAGGAATTGCTGACGCCGACCGGTGCGGCGCTGATTGCAACGCTCTGTGACGGCTTCGGCGACCGCCCTGAAGGATTTATCAGCGAAAAAACCATTTATGGCGCGGGCGGCTGGGATCTCGACATTCCCAATGTTCTGCGCGCCGAAATCGGGCATCTGCGCTGCGGTACAGAGTCCTCAAACCGATTGCTTCTGGAGACGAACATCGACGATTGCAATCCGCAGGTTTTCGATTATGTAATGGAAAAACTGTTCGCGGCAGGCGCGCTGGATGTCTGGATGACGCCGATCCAGATGAAAAAAAACCGCCCGGCAGTGAAGCTCTCCGTGCTCGCACCTGCCGTGCTGCGGAACGACGTGGAGATGATCCTCTTTACCGAAACCACGACGATCGGAATCCGCCGGACTTCCGTAGAACGCACCGTGCTGGACAGACGCGAGGAAACCGCGGCGACCCCCTGGGGACCGGTTCGTGTAAAAATCAGTTCATTTAACGGAACCGCCTGTTCGGTGACTCCGGAACTCGACGACTGTCGACGCCTGGCAGCTGAAAACCGGGTCCCGCTGAAAACCGTGCTGAAAGCCGCAGGGCAAACCCGGTGATTTCCGGAAGAAAATTTCTGCATTCCCCGGCGGAACAATGTCATGGATTGGGGAAATGATCAGTCTTCGCCCGCGGCGGTGCGTTTCATGCGTTTGCGCTCATTCTCGGTGAGCCAGCGCTTGCGCAGGCGGATGTTATGCGGCGTGACCTCAACCAGTTCATCGGCCGCGATGTATTCGAGGGCCTCTTCCAGGCTCTGCTTTTGCGCCGGCGCAATCTTCATGGCACGGTCGGAGCCGGAAGCGCGCATGTTGGTGAGCTGTTTGGCCTTCTGGATGTTGACGAGCAGGTCCTTATCCAGGCAGTGTTCGCCGACAATCATCCCTTCATAACACTCTACGCCGGGATCGATAAAGAAGGTTCCGCGCTGCTGCAGCGCATCGATTGCAAACGCTACTGATGGGCCGTTGCCCATGCTGATGAGTACGCCGTTATTCCGTGTGGCGATTTCCCCGGCATATGGCCCGTAGTGCACGAAGCGGTGCGAAACAATCGCTTCTCCGGCGGTGGCGGTCATCAGTTTACTGCGCAGGCCGATCAGTCCGCGGGTCGGAATGTGGAAGGCCAGACTTTTACGGATCCCGTGCTGATCCATACGCAGCATTTCGCCGCGCCGCTGGCCGATGAGTTCAATTGCCTTGCCGGCGTATTCGTCCGGAACATCCACGGTTAGAATTTCGATCGGTTCTTCTTTTTTCCCGTGGTGCGTATGCAGAATGACCCGCGGCTGCGCAACCGTGAGTTCAAAGCCTTCGCGGCGCATATTTTCGATGAGAATCGAGAGGTGCAGAACCCCGCGGCCGCTGACGATGAAAGCGTCACCGCCGTTTTCTTCAACGCGCAGCGCCACGTCGCGCTCCGTCTCCTTGAGCAGGCGTTCGCGAATCTGGCGGCTGGTAACAAATTTGCCGTCTTTCCCGAAGAACGGGGAGTCGTTGACGCGGAAGGTCATGGAAAGCGTCGGCTCGTCGAGCGCGATAAGCGGAAGCGCTTCCGGGGTTTCCCGGTCGGCGAGGGTGTCTCCGATGTCGATATCCGGGATACCGACGATGGCGCAGAGGTCTCCGCACGGAATGTTTTCTTTTTTCACGCGGCCGAGACCTTCAAAGGTGTGGAGCTCTTTGAGCTGAACGGGACGGACCGTGCCGTCCCGCTTGATGATGCTCATTGGAGTTTTCAGATTGAGGTTTCCGCGATAGACGCGGCCGATGCCGATACGACCGACATAGTCGGAATAGTCAAGTGTAGTGGCCTGCATCTGGACAGGACCTTCATGAACCGGCGGGCCGGGGATGTATTTAATGATGGCATCCATCAGCGCTTTGATCGAATCGCGCGGATCATTCATATCTGCAACGGCCCATCCGTCGCGGCCGCTGGCATAAAGAACCGGGAAATCTAGCTGGTCGTCGTCGGCTTCCAGTTCGACAAACAGGTCGAAAACCATATTGTGAACTTCGTCGCAGCGGGCATCCGGCTTATCCACCTTGTTGATGACAACTATCGGCTTGAGATTCAGCTCGAGTGCTTTATCGAGTACAAAGCGGGTCTGCGGCATTGGACCTTCTGCGGCATCGACCAGCAGAAGAACGCCGTCGGCGAGGTTCAGCACGCGCTCGACCTGCCCGCCGAAATC
Organism: Verrucomicrobiota bacterium; assembly: GCA_030153935.1. Taxonomy (GTDB): domain Bacteria; phylum Verrucomicrobiota; class Kiritimatiellia; order Kiritimatiellales; family Tichowtungiaceae; genus Tichowtungia. The sequence continues at coordinate 11,216 of JASKKX010000025.1, forward strand.
GCTGTGACCGGGGGTGTCGATGATGTTAATCTTGATTCCGTTATAATTGACGCTGATGTTTTTTGAAAGAATGGTGATGCCGCGCTCGCGCTCGAGATCATTGCTGTCGAGAAGACAGTCCTGAAATGCCTCGTTGTCGCGAAGAATGTGGGCCTGCTTAATAATCTGATCGACCAGCGTGGTTTTGCCGTGGTCGACGTGGGCGATGATCGCAACATTGCGGATTTGTTCGTTTCTCATAGGAGTCTCCGGATAAAGGCGGCAGAATCTACGCCCCTGCCCGGAAAAAGCAACCCGGAAGAGAGGCGAAATGGAAGATCAACCTGAATGAATTCAGGGATCGGCGGTAGGGGGCGCTAAAAAATGTGGCAGGAGGGACCGCCGTTTTTCTCGAAATAGCGCTGATGATACTCCTCGGCGCGGTAGAACAATCCGGCAGGGACAATCTGCGTGGCGATCGGCCGGGACCGTTTTCCGGAGGCCTCCAGCGCCGCTTGGACATTCTCGGCGATGATTTTCTGTTCCGGGGAATGATAAAAAACGGCGGAACGGTACTGTGTGCCGACGTCCGGCCCCTGGCGGTTGACCTGTGTTGGATCGTGCATCTTGAAAAAGAGCCCGACCAGGGTTTTATAGGAGACCTGATCGGGGTCGAAGACGATTTCGATCGCTTCAGCATGGCCGGAGGTATCAGAGCAGACTTCTTTATACGTCGGGTTTGCGGTTTTTCCGCCGGTATAGCCGACTTGCGTGTCGAGGACCCCGTCAACCTGCCGGAACGCCGACTCGACACCCCAGAAACATCCGGCGGCAAAAACTGCTTTTTCCGTTTTCACCGTTTCTCCTTTCGTTGAAATGCACCCGGCAATCGCAATCAGAGTGGTAACCAGCAAAGTCTTCATGTCGTGTAGGGCTCATAGCGGGCGGAGAGGTTCAATACATTGAACATCAGGCGCAGCATCGGTTCATGGGGACCGGAGTTCGGTCCTGCAAAGTTATGGGTCGGAAGGATCCGAAACGATTTCCACCTCCCCTGCTCAGAGGACGGCGAGTGCGGCATCGTAGTCCGGCTCCTGCGCAATTTCAGGAACCTGCTCTGTATAGATCACCTTGCCGGTTTCATCAATGACAACCACTGCGCGGGACAACAGCCCGGCCAGCGGCCCGGTGGTCATCGTGACGCCGTAGTCATCGCCGAACGTGGAGCGGAAGGTCGACGCAGTGACAACATTTTCAATGCCTGCGGCACCGCAGAAACGACCCTGGGCAAACGGCAGGTCCGCGGAGATACAGAGCAGAACCGTGTTTTCAAGAGAAGCGGCCTTCTCATTGAATTTGCGAACCGACGTGGCGCAGACCTCGGTGTCGATACTTGGAAAGATATTGAGCACGAGACGTTTGCCTTTATAGTCGGCCAGCGCGGTTTCCGAGAGATCCTGTTTGACGAGGGTGAAATCGGGGGCGGCACTTCCTTTCGCGGGCAGTTCGCCGACGGTTTGTATCGGAGATCCTTTGAGTGTAATTCGGGCCATAATGTCCTCCTTTATTTATTGAGATTCAATCTTGTTATTGATTTAAACAAAGAGGGTTGCTTTTGCAAGCCGTAACTCGTTCAATGTGCGCCTTATTAAAAGGATTTGAAAAATGAGTGATTCAGAACAGAGAAGAACAGTTGCGATTGTAGGACGTCCGAATATTGGAAAATCGGCTTTATTTAATCGCATTGTCGGTCGCCGCGTATCGATTGTGCACGAAGAGAGCGGCGTAACACGTGATCGGGTTGTCTGCGAAGCGGTCTGGAACGAGGAGCATTTCGAGCTGATCGACACCGGCGGACTCGGCACAATGGATTCCGGTTCATCGCAGGATGCGTTTGTCAACAGTACCAACCGGCAGGTTGCGGTAGCCATTGAAGATGCAGCAGCAATTCTTTTCACGGTGGATATCACGGCCGGAATTGTTCCGATGGATGAAGAGGTGGCCCTGCTGTTGCGCCGGGCCGGCCGACCGGTTTTTCTGGTTGCCAATAAAGCGGACAATGCGGAGCGCGATGCTGCCGCTGATGAATTTGAGCGGCTGGGATTTCCGGTTTTTCCGATCTCGGCGTTGCATAACCGCGGGGTCGGTTCTGTACTCGATGAAGTTCTTAAAACCCTGCCGAAGGCACCTCCTCCGGAAGAAAGAAGGCCGCTGCGCGTGGCGGTGGTCGGACGCCCGAATTCCGGTAAATCCTCCTATATCAACCGGCTGCTGAAAAATGACCGCGTGATCGTCTCCGATATTCCCGGCACGACACGCGACAGCATTGAAATTCCTTTTACCATCGGCAGCGGCCCGCAGGCGCGGCATTACCAGCTGATCGACACCGCGGGCGTGAACCGCCGCAACCGCAAATCCGGGGCCATCGAACATTACAGCAATCTGCGCGCCGAAGAGAGTATTGAAAGTGCCGATGTCGTGGTTCTTCTGATGGATGCCACGGAGGGTCCGACGCTGCAGGATAAAAAACTGGCGGCAAAAATTATTGAGGCGCAGAAAGGGTGCATCCTGGCTGTCAATAAATGGGATTTGACTGACGAAACGGAAATTACACAAACCAAATATGAACCGGCACTGCGCAGGGAAGTCCCGTTTCTCGATTTTGCTCCCCTGCTCTTTTTATCGGCCCGGTCCGGGTTTAATATTCGCCGCAGTATTGAATTGATCGATTATGTGGCCGATCAGGTACAGCTGAAACTCACGACCGGCGTTCTCAACCGCGTCATTCAGGATGCCATGCAGAAAAATCCGCCGCCGTTCGTCAAAGGTCGTCCGCTGAAAGTCTATTATGTGACCCAGTCCGGAACGAAGCCGATTTTTATTAAGCTGTTTGTTAATAATCCAATGCGTGCTACAGGACCCTACAAGCGCTATCTGGTCAGTGTAATCCGTAAAGCTTTCGGCTTGGAGGGGGCTCCGGTTGAACTGAAATTTGTTCCCCGTCCCCGTCCCGATCTCGAAGAAAAGAAAAAACGGAATTCGCGGGAGATTTAACAAGCCGATGAACCGATCCGGTGGGGCAAGGAAAAAACTCCAGCTCCCGCCTCATGTTGCAGTGGATTCGCGGAGCTGATCCATCAGCTCAGTCAGCAGCCGGCGCAGCGTCGCCGCCTTTTCAGGCGGGAAATCCACCCCCGCGACCAGGCGAATGGCTGAGTCAGGTTTCCGGGGTGCCGTAACCGATGCGAAACGTTGCAGCGGCATCCCGTCGCGACCGATCAGGAATTGGGTGAAGTTCCGTTGGATATCCCGACCGATCCGCCCCGGGAGTTGTTTCGTCAGCCGGCGGAACAGCGGCTGGGCCTCCGGACCTTTGACGCCGATTTTGACGAAAACCGGAAACGTTACTCCATACCGAATTCGGCAGGTCTCCCGGATGGAATCCGCTCCGCCCGGTTCCTGATAACCGAACGGATTACAGGGAAACCCCAGCACAACCCGTCCATCGGTTGCATAGTTTGGATACAGCTCTTCAAGCAGGGCGTACTGCGGGGGAAATCCGCATCGGATGCGCCTGTTCCAATCACTCCTGCGCTTTTTCCCGGTCAATACCGGGGATTGTCACCTCAAGGCGCACAGAAAGACCGAAGCCGCCCTCCTCCCGCTCGCCGATGCTCACAAGGCATCCGCCTGAGTCCCGCTGACCGTCAGTTTTTGCTGAGAGGCCATCACGTTAAGGGCGCTATCGAAGCAGGCCGCGTATCCGGCAGCGAAAAGCGGCTCCGGATTGGTCGCCGATCCTCCGAGGCCCCCTGGAAGTGCGAGTTGTAGATTCAGCACACTCTATCACTGGAGCTGACGCGGCCGTTCCGGCCGCCGCCGGGCTGATACGTTGGCTTGATATCATGTTTTCATGTCGCCGCTTATACATCTTGTAAGATTGAATCGCTGAGCCTGAATTTGATTTCGAAATCCACATCCGCAGACTGCACGTCTCACGCGGCGGAGGTTTCAGGTCCGGTTTTAATCCCTGGGATCCGGATTCTGGGATTTGACATTGCTTTTTTCGCGGTCAGACAGGCTGCGGTCGGAACCGTAAAGAGAACACGCCCGGCTTCCCTCCCGCGGAGTGCTGAGCAGAATCCGGTGTTTCTGCGCAATCAACGCCCGGCGGGGCGTCTTGTCGCTCCCCACCCCGGCTGTTCGTTTTTGCAGAAAACGTGTTCCGCAGTCGCATCCGGATCCAGCGCGGCGCGGCTATTCTTCAGCGTCGGCTCCTCCTGCGACCGGCGGGTCATAGAAAAGACTTTCACGTCCTTAAATTTCAGAAACGCGATAAGCTTCCGGGCGCCCGGCCAGGCAACGCATCGGCTTTTAATTCGTTTCCCTACTCCTCCCATCCGGCCGGGCTGTATTCAGCCCCGTTTTTACCCGTCGTGTCTGAACGGGAAAATTATCCAGCACGGCCTCGTCCACATCGGTGATGCGTCAGGTGGAAGTTTTTGATAATCGTGGCTTGCGTTGAAGATGCCGTCCGGTCCGGGTCGCTGAGCGCTTCTGTAACACGGAGTTCCGCTGCGCGGAAAGCCTGAACGACCGAAACGTTGTATTCAATCGATGTTTGTGTCCAGAGCACCCCCGTGAAGCGGCTCATGGGTCCGCCTGCCGGAAGCGTAACCGGAAAAGTCAGCGATCGTTTCCTCCTTCTGTTTTCTGTATTTAATTACAGATTTAACGGTCGAATCCAGTCGATTCGTCTGCGGACTGTACAAAGAAAATAAAGAGGGGGCCCTTTGCCTGACCTGAAACCAATCGGCTTTGATTTCACGCGAAATAAAAACGTAAAATATTTATAATAAACATGTTATATTAATAATTACATGACTTCAGCCAGACCGACAGGATGGAGATATCCGCCGGATTGACGCCGGAAATGCGGGAGGCCTGGCCGAGGTTTTCAGGAAGAATCTTCTTGAGCTTTTCGCGCGATTCAAAGCGCAGCGCAGTGATGGCGTCGTAGTTCAGCGAGGGCGGAATCTTCTGTTTTTCCAAGGTCTGGAAATCGCTGATCCGGCCCTGCTCCCGTTTGATATAGCCTTCATATTTGATGCCGATTTCCACCTGCTTAATCACCGCCGGCGGCAGGTCCGGCTTTTCGCCGGGCAGTCCGGCGTAGTCATTGCCGGGCCGGCAGAGAATCTGGGACAGCGAAGCGCCTTCATGGAATTTTTTTCGCAGCCGGTCGATTTCCTGATCGATCTGCCGCTGCATGTTTTCGGTCAGGGCCAACTCGGCAGCGGAAACGATGCCGAGGTCTTTGGCGCGCTTATAGAGGCGGAAATGAGCGTTATCCTGCCGGAGCGTCAGCCGGTGTTCGGCGCGTGAAGTAAACATGCGGTACGGCTCGTCGGTGCCTTTCAGCACCAGATCATCAATTAAAACCCCGATATAGGCCTCATTTCGGCCTAAAATGAACTCCGGAAGGCCCAGCACCTTGCGTGCGGCGTTCACGCCGGCGACGAAACCCTGCCCGGCGGCCTCCTCATAGCCGGTTGTCCCGTTGATCTGACCTGCAAAGTAGAGGGATTCGACCTTTTTGGTTTCCAGCGTATGCAACAGCTGCACGGGTGGCGCGTAGTCGTATTCGATCGCGTAGCCGGGGCGGATGAACTCCGCCTTTTCGAGGCCCTCAATGGAACGGATCATTTCGACCTGTACCTCCTCCGGAAGGCTGTTGGAGGTGCCGTTGGGATAAATCCGCACAGTATGGCGGCCTTCCGGCTCAATAAAAACGTGATGCGCGGTCCGCTGAGGAAATTTGACGATTTTGTCCTCAATGGAGGGGCAGTAGCGGACGCCGGTTCCTGCGACCAGGCCGCTGTACAGCGAGCTTTTTTTCAGGTTGTCGGCGATAATCTGATGGGTCTTCTCGTTGGTATGGGTCAAAAAACAGGGGATCTGCGGCATTCGGACGGCAAGAAGCATGCTCCGGTCAAACGAGGCGACCCCGGCGGCGAACCGTGATGAGGTCCAATTGTTCCACGTGGAACAGCGGGCACGGTCCTGCGAATCGTCACCTGCCGGACCGGAGGCCGACGATTCCGGGGTGTTTTCGATTGTTCCACGTGGAACAGGATCGCGGGAGCGGATGCCGGGGCCTGACGATTGAGCAGGCAAATTGCCCTCAGGGTTCTGTCCGCGGACCGCCGGTGCCGGATTTTCAGCCATTTTTTTTGCTTCACGTGAGAAAAAGGGCACCGGGTCATCACCGGGCTGGATCTGCATGCGGGCGTAATTGATGGAATCCTTATGAATCCGGGGCGGAGTGCCGGTTTTCATGCGCCCCAGTTCAAATCCGAGTGTTTTCAGTGAGCCGGAGATATCGTTGGCGGCGCGTTCGCCCCAGCGGCCCTGATCGATCACTTTCGGCCCGATCATCACGCGTCCGCGCATGAAGGTGCCTGCCGTGAGGACAACCGATTTCCCTGCCAGTTTTTCGCCACCCGCCAGAATGACCCCGCGCAGCGCGCCGTTTTCTGTCCAGATTCCGGTGACCTCGGCTTCGAGCACGGCCAGGTTGTTCTGCCCGGCCAGCACGGCCTGCATGCGGGCAGGATAGAGGGCCTTGTCGCACTGTGCACGGTACGCCTGAACGGCAGGACCTTTGCGGGTATTGATGGTTCGCAGCTGGATGGCGGTGAAGTCGGTGTTGCGCGCCTGCTCGCCGCCCAGCGCGTCCAACTCGCACGTGATATGCGACTTGGCGATTCCTCCGATCGACGGGTTGCACGACATCCTTCCTATGTAAGTCTTATCTATACTTAATAAAACCGTGCGGGCGCCGAGGCGCGCGGCAGCCAGCGCCGCTTCGCATCCGGCGTGTCCGCCGCCCACCACAATGACATCATATTGCTTTTCAACATGCATACTGTATCCCGCTTCTGTCCGGTTTCTGAAATACCGATCCTTTTTCTTCTATTTTTCCGGACATTGGAACCTTTTCTTCCGATTTTTCCAGTCATTGAAAAATAACGGAGCATCCTTCGCCAAAGGATTCGGCCTGACAAGCAGGAAAACAGACTTCGTATGCGACGGAATCAAAATGATATTTTCTCTTGGCCGGGATCCCGTCCAGCCTGCTATTCTTTCCGGATGAACCGATTTGAAAAGATTCCTGAGTATGCGCCGGACGAGCTGGTTACCCAGCGGCTCTCCGCCGAAGGGGTGCGTTTTGAGCGGATCGTTTCGTTCGGTCGCCGCAGGCCTTCCGGTGCAATCAAACGGATAACGAATGGGTGCCGCCGGCTGCGGGCTGTGCTGTACGTCGGTTTGAAGGGGAGGATGCCGCCGAGCTGAATCCAGGCGATGAGTTGAAGAGTCCGGCAGGATGCCGTCACCGCCTGGAAAAAACAGCGGAAAACGACCGGACTGTCCGGCTGGTCCTTTTCTCTGAAGATTCGTTTTATTCAACAATGATCTAAACTATGTAAAGTTGGGAAACAGGATGGATTCGGGGCGAAAAACTGAAAAAAAAGAGGTGCGGACAGAAACGCCGGCGGAACACATTGCCAATGCGGTTACGCACGGGGTGGGGTTTGGTCTGAGCGCAGCCTGTCTTGCGTTAATGGTCGTTTTTACCAGCCTGCACAAGGGGGTCTGGGAAATTGTGAGCTGTACGGTGTACGGGACGATGCTGGTTGTGCTCTATCTGGCCTCGACCCTGTATCACAGTATCCATCTTCCCCGGGTCCGGCATGTTTTACACATTATTGACCATGCGGCGATCTATCTGCTGATTGCCGGAACCTACACGCCGTACCTGCTGGTGCCGCTGCGCGGCGCATTCGGCTGGTCGCTTTTCGGAGTGATCTGGGGGCTTGCCCTGCTGGGGATTGTTTTTCAGGCGGTGTTTATCAACCGCTTTAAATTTATATCGACTCTGACGTATTTGGCAATGGGCTGGATGGTTGTGGCCGCCATTATTCCGTTGCTGAAGATTCTTCCGCCGGGCGGGATCGTCTGGATGGCCGCCGGAGGACTTTGCTACACGCTGGGGGTCGTTTTCTACGGTTGGAAAAAACTGAAATTTGCCCATGCCATCTGGCATATTTTTGTGCTGGCGGGAAGCCTCTGTCACTTTTTCGGGATCCTTTTTTATATTTCTATTTAACCCCGCTCCGTTGTCATATAAAAAGGGACCGCATGAGCATTTCGCCTGATATTGAAATCCGCACGGCAACAATTGATGATCTCGCTGCGGTGTTCCATCTGGGAGAAAAGATTTTTACCTCACAGGAGTTTTCAAACCTCTACCGCACCTGGGATGAATATGAGGTGACGCATCTGTTTAACAGTGAACCGGAACACCTGCTGGTGGCGGAAACGGAAGAGAGGGTCGTCGGCTTTGCCATGGGAACCGTTATTGAAAAAGCCCGTTCTGCATGGAACTACGGACATCTTCTCTGGCTGGGGGTTGATCCCTGTTTTTCACGTCGGGGAATCGGAAGTCTGCTGTTTGATCGTTTTCGCGACATTATGCTCAGCGAAGGGATCAGGATGCTGATGGTTGATACCCAGGCAGATAATGATCCTGCAGTGAACTTTTTCATCCGGAAAGGGTTCGAAAATCCGACGGAACACGTTTACATGACACTGAACCTGCGGAAAGAAACGGAATCGCGATGATTCCTTTCATTAATTTTGGCGGCAGCGGCTCTCCTGACCCATCGACTATTCCCGGATCTGGCCGGTGCCGGATACCGTGAATTTATAGGTGGTGAGCTCTTCGAGCCCCATAGGGCCGCGCGCGTGAAGTTTATCTGTGCTGATCCCGATTTCCGCGCCCATCCCGAATTCCCCTCCGTCAGTGAAGCGCGTTGAGGCATTGACGTAAACCGCGGCGGAATCGACTTCCGCGAGGAAAGCTTTCGCGGCTTTTTCGTCGGTTGTGACAATGGCGTCGGAGTGGTGCGAACCGTAAGTGTTGATGTGGTCAATTGCGGCCTGTACGTTGTCGACGATACGGATGGAGAGGATCATATCGAGATATTCGGTGGTCCAGTCCTCCTCGGTGGCGGGTTTAATCGCTGCGTCAAATTTCTGAGTGTCTTCATCTCCGCGCAGTTCAACGCCGCGCGCTTTGAAGCGTTCGATCATCCGGGGCAGAAATGCCGCGGCGATGTCTCTGTGCACCAGCAGCGTTTCCATGGCGTTACAAACGCCGGGGCGATGGCATTTGGCGTTTTCGCTGATGTCGAGCGCCATATCGATGTCAGCCGCGGCGTCTACAAAGGTGTGGCAGATGCCTTTGCAGTGCTTGATGACAGGCACCCAAGCCATTTCGGAAACGGCTTTAATGAGCCCTTCGCCGCCGCGGGGAATGATGAGATCCACTTTGCCGACCATCTGAGCCAGTTCACGGACCGCGTTGCGGTCGGGGGTTTCGACCAGTTGAATGGCATTGTCGGGCATTCCCTTTTCCGCGCCGCCCTCGCGCATGGCTTTCGCGATGGCCGCGTTGGAATACGCGGCTTCTTTGCCACCGCGCAGGATGACTGCATTGGCGGTCTTGAAACAGAGCGATGCGGCGTCGGCGGTGACGTTGGGTCGCGATTCGTAAATGATGGCAATGACGCCGATCGGGACGCGCACTTTTTTAATCTGCAGTCCATTGGGCCGGTTCCAGTCGCTGATCGTTGTGCCGACGGGATCTTTAAGCGCTGCGACATCCAGCAGACCTTTGACCATCGCATCGATGCGGGCATCCGTGAGTTCCAGACGGTCAAGCATGGCCGCGGACAGTCCGGCTTCGCGACCGGCGGAAACATCGCGGGCGTTCGCGGCCTGGATGGTTTCCTTCTGGGCGGTGATCTCGTCGGCCATGGCTTCGAGGATAGAGTTTTTCTTTTTGGCTGAGAGTTTCGCCATTTCACGGGCTGCGATTACGGCTCGGTCGCCCATGGAAATCATTTTGCTGTGGAGTGTCATAGTTCGTCCTTTCGTTATCGGCTGACGATCAGTGTCCCGACGTCGGCGCCGCTGAGCACCGCCTGAATGATGCCGTCGGTCCGCCCGTCGGCGATGACGACGGGGATATTTTTTTCTGCGGCTTTAGCGGCGGCCATCAGCTTGGACTTCATGCCGCCGGTAGAGAGCGCGCCGTTTCTTCCGTGATCCAGCGCAAGAATATCATCGGAGACCCGTTCGACAAAGGGAATGCGCTGTCCGCTCTCATTGTGCAGGCCGTCGGTGGCGGTAAGCAGAATCAGCGCATCCGCCTGAATCAGTGTGGCGACCAACGAAGCCAGAATATCATTGTCACCAAAGGTAATTTCTTCAGTTGAAACCGCGTCGTTTTCGTTGATGACCGGAATGATATGATGTGTAATGAGATTTTGCAGGGTATTTCTGGCGTTGGTACTTCCGGAGTTGACCCGGAAAATGGCATCGGTGAGCAGCACCTGACCGACCAGGATATTTCTCTGACCGAAAAGATGACTGTAAAGATTCATGAGGCGGGTCTGCCCGACGGCGGCGGCCATCTGAAGGTCGGGCAGGGCTGCGGGCCGGCTATTCATTCCGAGCGCTTCAACGCCGGCGGCAATGGCGCCGGACGAGACGAGGATCATCTCCCGCCCTTCTTCGTGTCCGCTGCTTATTCCGGAAACCAGCGCATAAAGACGCTCCGGGTCGGGCTTGCCGGTGTCGTCCACCAGCACGCGACTGCCCACTTTGACGACGATCCGCCTGGCTTTTTTAAGTCTGTTGCGTGTCTCTTTCATAAAGGGCGTATTATTGCCATGCTGCGCCGGAAAAAACATAAAAAAATGAGGCGGGTTATGGCTGGGCTGATTGCGGTCAGCACGATGGCGCTGGCAGATGTGATGACGATTTATTCCACCTCGGCCGGCGATGGATTGGATGTGACCAGCCAGATTCAGCACGCTATCAGCAACGGCTACTCCTATGCCTGCTTCAGTTTTAACCCCAATACAACCGGATATTTCCGTGACGCCGGCTTTAAAATTACCAGCACAGACGCGGAATCGAATCACCCGTATTTGAGCGTGGCAGCCATTCCTGAGCCGGCAAGCGCCATGATCCTGCTCTTCGGCGCGGGAATCGGAGGGGCGATTCATCGCTTTCGGCGGAAAGCCCTGCATCGTCAGTGAATGCGCTGTTTCTTCAGAAGCCGTCCCGGATGCCGGGGCGGTTTTTTTCTGTGGCGGCGGACACCGTCCGCAGGTATAGTCCGCTGCCATGCGGATTAACAGCGGAATTTTAGGGCGGCGGAACTTCGAGGTTCCCAGGGACGGGTTGCGCCCGACGATGGAGCAGGCGCGCGAGGCGGTTTTTTCGTCGCTGGCGGCCCGCGTTCCGGGTGCGCGGGTGCTCGATCTGTTTGCCGGGTCGGGCAGTCTGGGGCTGGAGGCGTGGAGCCGGGGTGCGGCGAGCGTGACGGCGGTCGAGAAGGTTCCCGGACACTGGAAAATCATCCAGGGGAATTTCCAAGCCCTGGAAGGCGCCCCGGACCTGGGCCGCTGGGAGGCGGTACAGGCAGACGTCTATGACTATCTGAAACGCAGCCCCGGCTGCTTTGATCTGATTTTCGCCGACCCGCCTTACGACGAGGCGGATCTGCCGAGGCTGCTGGAGGCGCTTCGTCCTGTGCTGGCGCCGGGCGGGCGATTGGTGTTTGAAATACGCGCTCGCGGAGCCTATAGTCTTCCCCCGGAGTGGAACCTGATTAAAGAAAAGCGCTACGGGGGAACCCGCATGCTTTATCTGGAGCCGTTGAAATGAATAAAAAAGCGATTTATGCCGGTACGTTTGACCCGATGACCCTGGGGCATCTTGACGTCGTTGAGCGTGCTGCGCGGATTTTTCCCGAGCTGATCGTGGCCGTGGCCGGCGCAACGGGTAAAAAAACACTCTTTTCTCAGGAGGAACGCGTGGATCTGGTCAGGAAATCGACGCGAAGTCTCTCGTCCAGCGTAACAGTGGCTCCGTTCGAGGGTCTGCTGGTGGAATATGCCAGATCCCGAAAGGTGACGATCTTGGTTCGCGGATTGCGGGCTTTTTCTGATTTTGAGTATGAATTTCAAATGGCGCTGACCAATCGCCAATTGGCTCCGGATATCGAAACGCTTTTTCTGATGCCAAAACAGGATTACAGTGTCCTGAGTTCCACGAACGTGAAAGAAATCGCTTCGATGGAGGGAAATGTGAACGAATTTGTCCCGCCGGTCGTAGCCGAAGCATTGGAGAATAAATTTCGACCATGATCATTCCGGTCAGCAGAATCCCCGAAGCAGGAGCCACCTTTGACGGCGTGGAGCCGGGCGAAGTTCTCAGATTTACCCCGGCAGACGAGTTCCGTGCAGCCGGGCCGGTAGCGTATCATCTTTATGCCCAGGTGGTCGACGGAGTTCTGATTGTCCGGGGAACCCTTGACGCTCCGCTGAAGGCGCACTGTGCAAGATGTACTCAAATGTTCTCGACATCAGTCGCCGATTCCGGTTTCCTGCGCGACTACTCCGGCATTCAGGATGCGGAGGAAGTGGATATCACGAAAGACATTCGGGAGGCGATCCTTCTGAATCTGCCGCGTTTTCCGCTTTGCGATGAAGAGTGCAAGGGATTGTGCCCCCGGTGTGGAAAGAATTTAAACAGCGGACCCTGCGGCTGTTCAGACCGAACGGAAAGCGGCCTCTGGAGTGCGCTTGATAATTTGAAATTATAATGAAAAAATGGACTCAGTGACAGGATAACAGTTTCCTGTTTTGACCCAACTGTCAGGAGAAAAAAATGGCTGTTCCAAAGAGGAAATCATCGAAAAGCAGAACCAGTCGCCGTAAAGTGCAGAATATGAAGCGGAAAATCGCGCTTGCCGGTTTTGACACCGAAAGCGGAGCCCCCTCGCTGCCGCATCGTGTCTGCCCGACGACTGGAAAATACAGAGGCCGCCAGGTCGTCACTGTTTCTGATTCTGACGAGTAATTTCATGCGTATCGCGATAGATGCCATGGGTGGCGATTTCGCCCCTCGTGAAATCGTAAAAGGGGCCGTGGAAGCGGCCCGCGGTCTTCCCGGGATCGAAACCCTTTTTCTGGTTGGCGACGAAGCGGCTATTAAAAAGGAACTCGCACTCTATGGGAAAATGCCGGCCTGCATTGAAATCCGTCATGCCTCTGAAGTGATTGAAATGAACGAATCGCCTGCGCTGGCGCTTCGCCGTAAGAAAGATTCATCGATCATGCGCGCTGTCGAACTGGTAAAAAACAGTGAAGCCGATGCGATCTTTTCAGCCGGAAGCACCGGTGCGGCGGTTGCTGCCTGCGCGTTGCGTCTGCGTACGCTTTGCAACGTGAACCGTCCGGCTATTGCCACGGTTATGCCCTCGCTGAAGCATCCGTTTATTCTGCTTGATGCCGGTGCCACCACAGACTGCACGGCCGCGATGCTCGTTGAATTTGCTGTCATGGGCGACATCTACGCTAAAGAGATTTTGAATGTTCCAAATCCAACCGTCGGTCTGCTGAGTATCGGCGGAGAAGACGCCAAAGGCAGCAAATGCACCAAGGAAGCCTTCCGGTTATTGGACAAATCCCATCTTAATTTTATCGGGAATGTGGAAAGCCATGACCTTTTCGACGGAAAAGTCGACGTGGCTGTTTGTGACGGATTTGTTGGCAACGTCGTCCTTAAAACCAGTGAAAGTGTTTCGCACGCCATGGGCCAATGGATCAAGGAATCATTTTCCAGTTCACCGATCCGGAAAATCGGTGCCGGTATCCTGAAAGCCTCCGGAGCGTTCAGGGAAATTAAAGAAAAAGTCGATCCCGAAGCGTATGGAGGGGCCCCTTTGCTGGGTGTAAAAGGGGTCTGCATCATTGGACACGGCTCTTCTTCCTCTTACGCTGTTTACAATGCCATTCGTGTTGCAGGTACAGCCATTGAACAAAAGCTGAACCGGCTCATTGAAGAAGAGATTAACCGGATTTTTCAGGACAGTGAGTAAATCACCGAACAGCCTTCGCATCGTTTCGATTATCGGAACCGGTGCTTATCTTCCGGAGAATACGGTGACAAACCGTGATCTGGAGAAGATTGTTGACACCAGTGATGAGTGGATTTATTCACGCACCGGCATGCGGGAACGCCGTATTGCACGCGACGATCAAGCCACTTCCGATCTGGCCGCTGAAGCCGCTCAAGTTGCACTGGCCGATGCCGGGATCGGCTCGGAAGAGATCGATCTGCTGATTGTCGCCACGCTTTCTCCCGACATGTTTTTCCCGAGTACCGCCTGTTTTGTGCAGGAAAAAATCGGTGCAAAAAACGCCTGCTGCTATGATCTCGGCGCGGCCTGTTCCGGCTCGCTCTACGCCCTTGAAACCGCCAAAAATCAGATTGCCTGCGGATCCGTCAACACGGCGCTGGTGATCGGCGCAGAGAAAATGAGCACCTTTATCGACTGGAAAGATCGCAATACCTGCGTGCTTTTCGGTGACGGCGCGGGGGCCATGGTCCTGCGCGCGACCGGCGCGGAACGCGGGGTCATGAATGGCGTATTCGGTTCCGACGGCTCGCTCGCCCGTCTGCTCTGGACCCCCGGCGGCGGTTCGCGCAATCCCATGACGCACGATATGCTCGACCGCAACGAGCAGTATCTCAAAATGGAAGGGCGCGACGTTTATAAACACGCCGTAACCCAGATGACCCAATCCGTACGCGACGCCCTGGCGGCAAACCATCTCAGCGCTGACGACATCAAATGCTTTATTCCGCATCAGGCCAATGCCCGCATCGTCAATGCCATCGGCTCGCGTCTTCATGTGGAAGACCGGATGTTCCTGAATGTCGAAAAATATGCCAATACCTCCGCCGCCGCTCTGCCGATTGCCATCGATGAAGCGGTTCGATCCGGCCGGATTGTTAAAGGCGACCTGATGCTGCTGGTCGCCTTCGGCGGCGGCTTCACCTGGGGTGCTGATATTGTGGAGTGGACGAAATGAAAAGAGCCATCCTTTTTCCCGGTCAAGGGTCGCAGTCTGTCGGCATGGGACGTGATTTCTGCAACGAAATTCCGGAATGCAAGGCACTGTTTGATCAGGCCAATGACGTACTCGGCTACGATCTCGCGGCCATCTGCTTCGATGGTCCGGAAGAAGAGCTGAAAAAATCAGACAATACACAGCCGGCCGTTTTTGCTGTCAGCGCCGTCGTCTACGAGGCACTGAAGCTGAAAAAACCGAATCTGATTTTTGATTATGCCGCCGGGCACAGCCTCGGCGAATGGACCGCGCTCTATGCCGCCGGGGTGATTTCCTTTGAAGATACCCTGCGTGTACTCAAAGCGCGCGGCGAATTCATTCAGGCCGCCTGCGAAACCAATCCGGGAGGCATGCTGGCCGTCATCGGGCTTGACAGAGAACCGCTCGAAAAAATTGCCGCAGATGCCGGCGTAACATTGGCGAACATAAACTCGCCCGGACAGACGGTTCTTTCCGGAGCTGCAGATGCGCTTGCCGGGGCGGAAACTCTTTGTAAAGAGGCCGGTGCGAAGCGCGTTCTGCCTCTGTCGGTCGCCGGAGCATTTCACTCTCCGCTCATGCAGCCCGCCGCCGACCGGCTCGCCGGGTTTCTTGAAACCATCCCGCTGGCTGAACCGCGTATTCCGGTTCTTTCCAATGTCACCGGCGCCCCGCACGGGAGTGTCGAGTCGCTGCGTTCCAATATGATTGCTCAGATCACCGGATCGGTTCGCTGGGTCGAATGTATGCAGTGGATTGCGGCACAAGGTGTTGAGGAAGCCGTTGAATGCGGTCCGGGCAAGGTTCTGGCGGGTCTGATGAAGCGTATTGACAAGACGGTAACCGTCTCTAACATAGGTTCCGTTTCCGATCTGAACGTCTGATCCGCATAAAAAATAAAACGTAGCGAAAGGAAATTTCATGGGACAATTTGATGGGAAAACTGCATTGGTGACCGGCGCTGCGCGCGGTATCGGTCAGGCGATCGCGCTGAAACTCGCCGCGGAGGGCGCCGACCTGGCGCTGTGCGACCTCAAGGCCGAATGGCTTGAAGAAACCGTCGGCAAGGTCAAAAAATCCGGCCGCCGCACAGAGTGCTACAGTGTAGACGTCAGCAGCGCCGAAGGCGTGGATTCCACCGTTAAACAGATTGAAAAGGATTTCGATAAGATCGACATTCTTGTCAATAACGCGGGCATCACCAAGGACGGCCTGATCCTGCGTATGAGCGAAGCCGACTGGGACGCCGTCCTTAATGTCAACCTCAAGGGCGTCTTTCTTTTCACCAAAGCCGTAATGCGCGGCATGATGAAGCAGCGGTCGGGAAGCATTGTGAACATTGCTTCGATCATCGGTCTCATCGGCAACGCCGGCCAGGCCAATTATGCCGCTTCCAAAGGTGCCGTAATTGCCTTCAGCAAAACCGTCGCCAAGGAACTTTCCAGCCGTAACGTTCGGTGCAATGCAGTTGCGCCGGGTTTTATTCGTACAAAAATGACAGATGCACTTTCTGAGGAAGTGCAGCAGAAGATGCTTGCCAATATCCCGCTGGGCCGCTTTGGGACTCCCGAAGATGTGGCCAATGTGGTCGCTTTTTTGGCAGGAGACGCCGCGGGTTATGTCACCGGACAGGTGATTTCGACTTGCGGCGGCATGGTTATGTAGGTTAAACAGACGCTCAACAGGAGCCGAAAAAGGAGAAAATGCAATGGCACTTGAAGATAAAGTAAAAGATATCATCGTTGAACAACTTGGCGTGAACGCGGATCAAGTCACTCCCGGGGCTTCCTTCATTGAAGACCTCGGCGCGGATTCGCTTGACACCGTCGAATTGGTCATGGCTTTTGAAGAAGAATTCGGGGCTGAAATTCCGGACGAAGATGCTGAAAAGCTCGTTTCGGTCGGGGCCGTCATCGACTATCTCAAGTCAAAAGGTCTTGGTGAGTAAAGACTGACTGTGATAGAAAAACCGGGAACCTGTTAACGGGTTTCCGGCTTTTTTATAGCCGTTTTCTGGAGAAAAATTATGAGTCGTCGTAAAGTCGTTATTACGGGATTGGGTGCGGTTACCCCGATAGGCAATAATCTGGCCGAATTCTGGGAAGGCCTCGTAACCGGACGCTCCGGCGGCGGGACGGTCACTCAGATTGAAAATCTTGAGGGATTTACCACGACCATTGCGGCGGAAGTCAAAAATTTTGATGCGGAGCAGTTCATTTCCAAAAAAGAAGCCCGGAAAATGGATCTGTTCTCCCAATACGGATTGGCGGCATCCGTCATGGCGGTGCAGGATGCCGGTCTTGAACTCGAAAAAGAGGACCTGGAGCGCATCGGTGTTATCGTCAGTACCGGTATCGGCGGGCTGCAGATTCTTGAAAACCAATACGCCACCTATATGCAGCGCGGCGCGAACCGGTTTTCTCCTTTTATGATCCCGACGATGATTACCAATATTATCGCCGGACAGGTTGCCATCCGCTACGGATTCAAAGGCCCCAATTTCTGTATCACCAGCGCCTGCTCCTCAGCGACGCATTCCATCGGCGAAGCGCTGCGCATTGTGCAGCACGGCGAAGCCGACGTCATGCTTGCCGGCGGCACGGAAGCGGCCACCACCGTGCTGGGTCTCGGCGGCTTCTGTGCTTTGCGTGCACTGACGACCCGCAACGATGACCCGCTTCATGCGTCACGTCCCTTTGACGCCGGTCGCGACGGGTTTTTGATGGGCGAAGGTGCCGGAGTCCTTGTGATTGAAAGCGAAGACCGCGCGAAGGCCCGCGG
>JASKKX010000086.1 GCA_030153935.1 Verrucomicrobiota bacterium
CCGCTTGAAAACCATCGTCAGCGTCGCAGTTCTTGAGCCGCATCCTTTCGTCCGTTTGGTTCGCAGCCGGACGGTGGCAAAGGTCGATTCGATCGGGTTGGTCGTCCGGATGTGAATCCAGTGTTCTGCCGGAAGATCATAAAATGGGAAGGGGCTGAACGCTGCGGGACATTTTGTCGGGAACGTTGGCGGTCTTATGAACCCATCAACGCGGCCGGCGGGTTGTCGGAAACTTTTTGGCAGTGAAGCGACATTGAAAAGATTCTTATCGGGGTTTAAACTGATCGGATGTGAAAAGTTTGCGCTTTTGTTTGATTGTGGAATTCCACATATTTTCTTTAGGAAGAGGAGACCTTGCAGTGAATATACAAAAGATGACGGATCAAGAGCTGAAATTGTACATTGGGTCTATGAGCCAGCTCGCTCGCGTACGTACATCAGTACTCGATGACGGCAGAGGCCGGGGCATTCGTATCGCTGATGTCGATAATGGAACCGGCCTGCGTTTTTGTATTTTACTGGATCGCGGCATGGATATTGGCGAAGCCTCTTTTAACGGAACGCCGTTTGCCTATCAAACGCCGGTCGGTGTGGTTCATCCGTCATACTTTGAATCCGACGGTCTCCGCTGGCTGCGCAGCTTTGGCGCCGGTCTGATGACCGGATGCGGGTTGCGCAACGTGGGGCTGCCTGAGGCAGAAAACGGAATGCGGGCGGACGGACCTCTTGGACAGCACGGACGCATCTCGAACACACCTGCCGAAAAGATCTCTGTTCGGCAGGAGTGGGTAGACGGCCGTTATCAGCTCAGTGTGTCCGGGGTGATCCGTGAAGTCAGCTTTTTCAGCGAAAACCTTGAACTTAAGCGTACGATTTCAACAGCGATGGGTGATAATTCCGTCACGATTTGTGACGAAATCAGCAATCTCGGCGTTCGCCCCTCGCCATTGATGCTTTTGTATCATATCAACGCGGGTTTTCCGCTTCTCAGCGAAGCCGCTTTGGTTAAAGGACCTGTAAGAGAAACGGTTCCCCGAAATGAAACAGCGGCCGCAGGACTCGACCAATGGAACCGCTGCCAGCCGCCGACTGCCGGGTATGTGGAACAGTGTTTTTTCCATGATCTGGAAACAGATGAGAACGGCATGGCCCGGATGACTCTTACCAACCCGGACTCAGGCATGGCAATGGAAGTGGCCTATCGCAAAGCCGAACTGCCGTATTTCACTCAGTGGAAGATGATGGGGCAACAGGAATATGTCATGGGCCTTGAGCCGGCCAATTGCCATCCGGACGGACAGACCGCAGAAAAAGAAAAAGGAACGCTGAAGGTGATTGAACCTGATGAAGTGGTTGCATCCAAAGTGGTTATCACTTTGAGTAACAAATAGTCCCGGCAAGGCGTACTCTCCGTTTTTTCCAGCCGGTACACATTAGGTTTGACTTGTTAAAGCAGCTGTTTTGATTCATCATTCAGCACATGTTCCCATTTAGGAAGAAGTTCCATTTGATCATTGTCTGCACGGCCAACCGTACACGCAGTGCTTACCTGGCCGGGTATCTTAATCATTATCTTGCTCAATATCGTCCCGGCGCACTCAAACGAATCAAAATTACCTCTGCGGGAATAAAGGCTGCAGGCAGGGAGCGGGTGAATGATGTGGTGGCTCTGATTGCCCGTAAAAACGGTTTCAATCTGCGCAGCCATACGGCGAAATCGCTTTCAAACGGCCCGGTGAAAAGTGCTGATTTGATTCTGGTAATGGAGCAGATGCATAAGGAGTACATTCTCGAAAAATATCCGGCAGTGAAGGAAAAGGTTTTCCGACTGATGGAATACGGTTATCGAGGCGACGAGGGGGACGACCTGTTTGATGTCCCCGATCCAACAGGAAAAACCACGGCTGATTTTAAGACCTTTATTGAGACAGCTCATGTTGAGGCCGACCGGCTGGTTCACGAATTTGTTCAGCAGGGAATCATATGAATCCTTCGTCGGAAGAAAAAGCTGGATATCGCGTATTGATTCTTTCAGTCAGTGCAGGGACAGGGCATCTCCGCGCCGCCGAGGCACTCGAAAAGGCGGCACAGGCCCATCCGGAAGTGGGAGAGGTTCTGCACATTGATGCACTTCGCTATACGAACAAGGTATTCCGTCGATTTTACGGAAAATTTTATATCGATTTGGTCAAAAGCGCACCAATTCTGCTGGGTTGGTTTTATAACTCTCAGGACGAGCCGTGGAAAACAGAGAAAATGCGCCTGATGCTCGATCGGATGAATACCGGCCCGTTGATCCGGCAGATTAAAAAATTCAAACCGGATATCACAATCTGCACCCACTTTCTTCCTTCAGAAATCCTGTCGCATCTGATGAAACGCGGGGTAATAGACACGCGCCTTTCCATCACCATCACGGACTACTATGCCCATGCCATGTGGCTTTCACGCCGAATACACAACTATTTTGTAGCCAACGAGGAATCCAAGATTCAGTTGGAAAATATCGGGTTTCCCCCGGAATGTGTCTCGGTCTCCGGAATCCCGATCGATCCGGTCTTTGCAGAGCCGCGCGACCGCGCTCTGCTGCGCAAAAAGCATGGGCTTCGCGAAGAGTCCCCGGTTTTGCTGGTTTCTGCCGGCGCGCTTGGGGTAAGTTCCGCCGAGCGGATCGTCGAGGTGCTCTGCGGACTGACTGAACCGGTGCAGGTGGTAGTGGTCTGCGGCAAAAACGAAAAGCTTAAAAAAACCGTGTTGAAGCAGCTCGACCGGTGTCCCGCGCCATGCGGCCACCTCAGTTTTAAAGTGCTGGGTTATACCGATGAAATGCACGATTGGATGAAAGCCGCCGATCTTTACATCGGGAAACCCGGCGGGCTGACCACCGCCGAAGCGATGAGCTGCGGACTGCCCATGGTAATCTACCAGCCGATTCCCGGGCAAGAAGAGCGCAACAGCGATTTTCTGCTCGAAAACGGGGCCGCTGTGAAATGCAATCAGCTCTCCACAATGGCCTACAAAGTGAATATGCTGCTCAAAAACCCTGAACAAATGGCTGAAATGCGCCTGCGGGCGGAAGCTCTGGGACATCCTGATGCAGCTTGTACCGTAATCCAAACGCTGATCGATGACTACAATACAGGCGGCACCATCACGATTGAGCGCAAACGCCGGGTCGGCAAAACCAGAAAAAGACTCAAGCAGATCGGCCGTAAACTTTCCTTTGCCAAAGACACCGGTGAGTCTATTTTTCCTGTTTAAAACGGGGGCGATCTCCGGAATGTTTGAACGCGGTCAGCAGAAAAAGTCCAGCCGCGCCCAGCGCCAGCGCTGTCAGATAAAATCCCCAGTGGCCAACCTGCTGTCGGAAAATAAACAGTCCTCCGGCCACTGCAACAGCATTGTTGACCGTCTGTGAAATCGGGGCGAAACGTGATGCGTTTTTGCGCTGCAGCCCGATCTGCAGGCAGTAATCCGCAAAAATATTCGCGGGAACCGCCAGCAGCAGCGCCGCAATCAGCATTGCCAGATTCCGGTCCCACCCCCAATTGGTCAGTAAGGCAAAAAACGAGGTTGCACTTTGCATAAAGACGGCTGCCAGCCCGTAAAAAATACCGGAAATAAACGCCCACAGAGTCGGGTGACGCAGCACTTTCACCGAGAGCAGAAGCGAAATTCCCCCTAAAATCAGCACGAACAGAAGCAGATTCCACTGAACAGAGCGATCCGCAATACTCACCTGAACATTAGAAACATTTCCCAACGCAATAAACACCGGCATCAGGATCAGCAGGCCGATTCCGGTCCAGGCCCCCGGATGGAGCCGTTCCTGCAGCAATCGGTGCGACATATAGACCAGCACAATAAAGCCGAAGCCGTAGAGGGGCTGCACCACAGCCACACCGGCAAGATCGAGTGCAATGAAATAGGGAACCAAACCGATACACCCCACTGCGAATCCAACCAGCCAGCGTCGGTTGGTAATCAGATGCCTGAAAGAAGTCCGCCAGTTCCAAAAGGACAGTTGCGGAATTTTATTCAGTGCGGATTTCTGCAGAAGCGGCGACAGATTGAAAAGACACATCGCCAGCATAGCGAACAAAATTCCGGTGATTTTGTGAATCAGCATGTGAAACTAATAGCAGATTCAAATCGGGGATTAAAAGCAGATACGGAATGAACGCAGAAGAACCGGAACCCTACGACTCAGATTTTTTCTTCTTCGGCGATTCTTTCACTTGATAGGGCGGTTTCTCTTCGTTTTCCGCAACGCGGTCAAGATACTGTTCAATGGCATCCTCGATAAGATATTGCACAGCAGTGCGCGGACGCATGGACTGCGCCAGTTCTTTCAGCTTCAATTTCAGTTCCTTGCTGATCCTTACTGATTCGGTCTCACTCATCGCGATAAAATGTAGTAAAAATCCCACCGAAATAAAATCTTAAAGTGAAATAACAGTTTCAAGTTGACTGTAGCCACAATTGTGGCAATTTGTGGTCAATGAAAACGCCGGTGCCCAGACGGTTTTCGTACGGCGAATCTGAAAGTGTGCGGATATCCAGTTCTGTAAAAAAGCGGCTTCAGCGATATTGCCGGGAACAGGGCCGGTCATTGCGGACGACAATAGATGAAGCGATCTGTTATTATGTGGAAAAACAAAAACATGATTCCGGGAACCGCAGCCTCTGATTCCGAAGGCGATCGTATCTGTACAGTGCAAAGAATCATCAGCTGTCTGCTGCTGCTGATTGCTTTTATGGTTGCGGTTCTGATTGTTGTACTTCGCTGAGTTGTTGTGCGGGAGAAAAAGACCCTTACGGGCCAACGCCAAGTACGGGGTCTTTTCTCCTGCAACAGCAACCGCGTTGTTTTATCTGTTTCGATCGAGCGTACGGTACTGAATGGCTTCAGCAATATGCTCCGTTCCGATCTGTTCTGCACCGACGAGATCGGCAATGGTACGCGCGACTTTTAAGATGCGATCGTAAGCGCGGGCACTGAAGTTCATTTCGGCGACAGCAGCTTTCAGTAATTGAGCCGCTTCGGGTGACGGATGACAGTATTTCCGCGACTGCTTCGACTGCATGTCAGCATTGCAATGCACATGTTTATCTTTTGCATAACGGGCCTGCTGAATTTTACGCGCGGCGACGATCCGCGCACGGATTATGCTGGAGGGTTCGCCCTTTTCGAGCCGGGCAAGCTGCTCGTATTTAACGGCGGGCACTTCGATGTGGATGTCAATGCGGTCAAGCAGCGGGCCGGAAACCTTGCTCTGGTAGCGCTGGATCTGCAGCGGTGTAGAGGTGGAGCGCGGATCGTCGGGAAAGTAGCCGTCGGGCGTCGGATTCATGGCGGCAACGAGCATGAACCGGCAGGGAAAGGTGGCGCTGGCCGCTGCACGTGCAATAGTGACCGTGCCGTCTTCGAGCGGCTGTCGCAGCACTTCCAGCACATTGCGATGAAATTCCGGCAGTTCGTCCAGAAACAACACTCCGTTATGCGCCAGACTTACCGCGCCGGGCATCGGATGGGTTCCGCCGCCGAGCAGGCCGGCGTCGGAAATCGTGTGATGCGGTGAATGAAACGGGCGTGTGGCAATCAGTGATTCGTGCGCATCAAGCTTGCCCGCAATACTGTGAATCTTGGTGGTCTCCAGCGCCTCTTCGAGCGTCATCGGCGGAAGAATCGACGGAATCCGTTTGGCAAGCATGGTTTTACCGGTACCGGGGGAACCGATCATCAGCAGGTTATGTCCACCCGCTACAGCGACTTCGATGGCGCGCCGGGCATATTCCTGCCCTTTCACGTCTTCAAAATCAGCAAGATATTGATTGCGCGAGCGGAACGTCTCTCTCAAATCGATGACATACGGCTTCAGCGTCAGTTCCAGATTCAGAAAGTCAGCGGCTTCGCGCAGATTTTTCACTGCGAACACCTTGATCCCGTCCACGACGGCGGCTTCTTCCGCATTTTCCGCCGGAACAATCATTGCCTTGCGGCCTGCATCGCGGGCCGCAAGCGTAATCGGCAGAACGCCGCGCACGCGACGCACCGCGCCGGAGAGCGCCAGCTCACCAAGAATACAGGCTCGTTCGAGCAGATCAGGTTTAATATCGTTCTCCGCCGCCAGCATGCCGAGTGCGATCGGCAGGTCGAAACTCGGGCCTTCTTTTTTGATATTCGCCGGTGCAAGATTGATTGTCGTGCGGCCCTGAGGGGGCGTAAAGCCGGAATTGAGCAGCGCAGTGATGACGCGGTGTTCGCTCTCCTTAACCGCCGCGTCGGGCAGGCCGACAATCACGGTTTTCGGATCCCCATGCCCGCTGTTCACTTCAATCTCCACCGTATAGGCATCAATTCCGTAAACGGCTCCCGAAAACACTTTGGCGAGCATAACCAGTTACCCCATCTCATTATTTATCTGTGCAAGGAAGTTACATTTCACGTGGAGCACTTCTATTCTCTTTCGCGAACATCCTCACTTCTCTGATTCTGAATTTGCCGGCCGAAAGCCGGTTTTACAGCGCTCCGGCAAATACTTATCGAATCAGATTTCTATGCAATCATGATATATCAATATATAAAATCGTCAAACGAGACTTCCAATCATTGAAACTTTACGGTTCACTGCCTCTGCTTATGAAGAAAAACAGTCGTCTTGTTGCCGCTGAAATCATCACCCGCTGGCTGGAAAACGAAAGTTTTCCGGATCGTTACCTTGCGGATGTCACGCAGAATCGCGGCTTCATTACCGAACTGGTCTACGGCGTGGTCCGCCGCAAGCTGACGCTCGAATATATCGAGCAGAAATATGTCAACCGCCGCCCGGAAAACTTTGTTCTCGCCGCAATGCACGTCGGAATCTATCAGCTCTGCTTCATGGATAACGTCGAGGAGTTCGCCGCGATCAATGAGACGGTTGAAGCGGTCAAAAGCCGCCGTCATCAAGACGCTGTACGCGCTTCCCGCATGGTCAATGCGGTCCTGCGCAATGTGCAGGAAGAGCGCGAGGCGCTGTTGAAAAATCTGAAACGCCAGCCCGACGATCTCCGTCTGTCGCATCCCGAACAGCTCATTCATCGCTGGGTTAAGCAATACGGCGAACGCGACACCCTCCGGCTTTGTGAATGGAACAATCAGCCTGCCGAAACAATTCTCCGTGTCGAGTCGGCGCGTGTCGCGCCGGCGGACTTCATGAAAGCACTGGAATCTGCCGGCATGGATGCCAGGCCGCATCCTTTCCAATGCCTGGAAACTTTCCTGATCCTTTCGCGCGGCGTCGCCGTTCCAAAAGTTCCCGGCTACCAGGAAGGCTGGTTCACCGTGCAGGATCCCGCGACGTCCGTCTCCGTTGAACTGCTTGATCCGCAGCCCGGCGAGAGCGTTCTCGATGCCTGTGCCGCGCCCGGCGGCAAAACCGCCATGATGGCCGGGCTGATGGAGGGCAAAGGCGAACTGACGGCCATGGATGTTCATGACGACCGGCTCGACACCCTTCAGGAAACGCTTAAACGCACCGGCTGGGATTTTGTCAAAATTCTCAAAGGAGATGCCGTTCGAGGATTTCCAGTCATTGGAAAACAGTTCGATGCCATCCTGCTCGATGTGCCCTGCATGAACACCGGGGTTCTTCGCCGGCGGGTCGATGCCCGCTGGCGTTTTACACGCGAACGCATCGAAACACTCAAAAAAACGCAGCGGCAGATTCTCACTGCCATGTCGAAGCATGTGAAACCCGGCGGACGGATCGTTTACAGCACCTGCAGCCTGGAGGTGGAAGAAAACGAAGGACTCGTCAGCCGCTGGGCGCGTAATCAGAAG
>JASKKX010000087.1 GCA_030153935.1 Verrucomicrobiota bacterium
AAAACCTTTGGCGGGCCGTTGATCGCCAACGAACAGCTCACGAAAGAGAGCGCGACAAACCTGATCAATGAAGGCACTGCGGATGCGGCGGCATTCGGCAGGGCGTATATTGCCAACCCGGATCTGCCCGCCCGTCTCCGTCAGGATGCACCGCTCAATGAACTGGACATGGAAACGCTGTATGCATCCGGTCCCAAAGGATATACGGACTATCCGGCGCTGAACTGACCCGCTGCAGAATGGTTATACGACTCTGTCGTTGTATATGCCGGTCAAAGGAAAAGGAAAGCACTTACAGAATTAAAACATCCGATGACGAAGAATTTATATAACCGGTGCAGACAGAGCGAAATCGGAAACGGCGATAGACAGGACCAAAGGGTTCGGATCGTTGAATATCAGCCGGAGCACCAGCCGAGTTTCAAACGACTCAATCAAGAGTGGATCACGCGATGGTTCAAAATGGAACCGGCCGATTATAAATCGCTCGACCATCCCCAGGAATATATTCTGGATCCCGGAGGACATATCCTGATTGCCCTGCTCAAGGATGAACCGGTTGGAACCTGCGCACTGATCCGGATGAATGAGGAAACCTATGAACTCGCCAAAATGAGCGTATCCGCTCAGGTTCGGGAACAGGGGATCGGCCTGCTTTTGGGCCGGGCGGCCATCGACAAGGCGAAACGTCTAGGCGCTGAACGCCTCTACCTGGAAAGCAACACGGTGCTTAAACCGGCAATCAGTTTGTACAGGAAACTGGGATTTCAGGAGATCAAGGGTAAAACATCTCCTTACGAGCGCTGCAATATTCAGATGGAGATTCTTCTGAAGCAGCAGGATGAAACGCGATCCTGATCAGGACGATTTGTAAGCCTGACAGAAGCCCTGTGCCGTCGCTTTATTCTCTCAGATCGTGTCGTCACAAGATTTGCAGCCCGATCGCAACACACCGGATGTGAACGGCGGCAGGGAACGGTGAAAGGTTTTTCGCATAACGGGTCGCTATGCCGCGCCATCGCTTGAGATGCAGGAAGGCATTCTCAAGCGGTCCGCAAGGAGGCCGTCGGCGCGGATTGCCTTAATCGGCCGGGGTCCCCTCCGTAACAAACAGTCGGATTGGCATACCCTGCGCATCCACGACCGGATGGATCTTGCTGTTTCGCCCCCTTTTATGAGCCCGACGCCGTGATTGCCGCCTTCGGCGCCTGCTGGTGGATTTTGACATAACCTGCATCGATCGTCAGCCAGTCGCAATCCGGGTCGGTCCGATGTTTTAATATTTTCCAGGCCTTGGGACGTTCGACCTGGTTTTTTCCAATGGGTGGAACTTTTTCCTCTCCCAATCATTTTGCCTGTTTCTCTCCCCCGATCCGGGACAGATCCTATTTTGGCAGACTTAAGGTATTCCGACAGTGTCTTTCGTATCCACGAAAAGAGGCAAAGTGAAAATCATTTTTCAAAATCCTGGAAGATCAGGCGCAGGCCCGTTTGAGCCAGTCCGCGTATTCCCCGGCATCAATTTCACCGGCGGCCAACGAACGGGTATACACAGTACTTTCTTCAGACGCACTGAATATCAGGCCGTTCACTTCAAGAAAAAGAGCCGCCGCCATGATGCAGAGGCGGACTTGCCGCAACCCGCCATCTCAGCAATCTGTTGGTTGGTGTGTTCGCCCATGAAACCCACAAGTGGATGGTCGCAGCTTGCTTCTTCGCTTCGGATCGACTCCTTTACTGAATGCGTCCCTCACCTGCCGATGCGTTCCCGATTGAACAGCATAACATACAGAGATCGGCAGGATTGACAGGAATAACAGCGTGTAAACGGCATCATTTTCCAGTGTCCCGGACGCTTCACCCGCCGGCGGGCGGTTCCCCCCGCAATGAGGGCATGTTTTCATTGACATTTTACGGTGATTAATCATTTTCTTTGTCTCCTGATAAAGAATGGTATTTAACTCAACTTCTGTTCAGGGAAAACGAAGCCGTTGTTATAAACCGGTGCATTATTTGCGAAAAAGCTTCCCCAATCAGAAAGGGCTTTTATGGCTGGTGAATACGTTTACAACCTGCAGAACCTGACGAAGCAGCACAATAAGACGACGGTGCTGGACGATGTAACTCTCGCCTTTTTCTTCGGCGCGAAAATCGGCGTGATCGGCGGCAACGGCTCGGGTAAATCCTCGCTGCTGCGCATCATGGCGGGCGAGGACACCGAATACATGGGCCAGGTGCAGATCGCCAAACGGGCACGCATCGGTTATCTCGCGCAGGAGCCGCAGCTCGACAACGCTAAGACGGTGATGGAAAATGTTATGGAAGGTGTCGCCGAAGCGCAGGCGATTCTCGACCGCTACAACGAAATCTGTGATCTGCTGGGCACTGATCTCTCAGCTGAAGAGAGTAATAAACTCAACGACGAGCTGGGCGAACTGCAGGATCAAATCGACACACAGGACCTCTGGAGCCTCGATCACAATGTCGACATGGCAATGGATTCGCTGCGCCTGCCGCCCGGTGACAGTTCAGTCGAACAGCTTTCCGGCGGGGAAAAACGCCGAGTTGCCCTCTGCCGTCTGCTTATTTCCAACCCCGATGTGCTGCTGCTCGACGAACCCACCAATCATCTGGATGCCGAGTCGGTTGCGTGGCTTGAGGAATTTCTGAAACGTTTCACCGGCACACTGGTGGTCATCACCCACGACCGCTATTTTCTCAACAATGTCACCGAGTGGATCCTCGAACTCGAAGCGGGCCGCGCCCTCCCTTACAAAGGGAATTACGAAGCGTGGCTGGCACAGAAACAGGAACTGCTCGCCGCACAGAATAAACAGGCCGCCTCCCGCAGTAAACTGCTGCAGCGCGAACTGGAATGGATCCGCACCAATCCGTCCGGTCGCCGCGCCAAGAGCCGCGCCCGCATCCAGAATTACGAACAGCTCTCCCGGCAGGAAATCGACACACGCGAAGAAAGCGTCGAAATCCAGATTCCCGCCGGCGAACGTCTCGGTCGCCTCGTTGTATGCGCCGAAGGACTCACCAAAACCTATGGTGAACGTGTCATCATGGAAAACGTCAGCTTCGACCTGCCGCCCGGCGGCATCGTCGGCATTATCGGGGCCAACGGCGCCGGCAAAACCACCCTGTTCCGCATGATCACCGGACAGGAAGAGCCGACCGGCGGAACACTCACCGTCGGACCGACGGTCCATATCTCCTACGTCGATCAGTCGCGCGATGAACTCAATGCCGATAAAACGGTTTACGAGGAAATCTGCCGCGGCAATGAATGGATCGATCTGGGCGGCAGACGGATGAACGGCCGCGCCTACTGCGGAAAATTCAATTTCAAAGGCGGCGAGCAGCAGAAAAAAGTCGGCGTGCTCTCCGGCGGCGAACGCAACCGTGTCCATCTGGCCAAGCTCCTGCAGCGGGCGGGCAATCTGCTGCTGCTCGACGAACCGACCAACGACCTCGACGTGACCACCCTGCGCGCACTTGAGGAGGCGCTGCTCAGTTTCGGCGGCTGCGCCGTTGTTATCAGTCATGACCGCTGGTTTCTCGATCGGATTGCCACACACATCCTCGCATTTGAAGGCGACAGCAACGTCACCTGGTTCGAAGGCAATTATGAAGCCTATCACGAACAGCGCCGCCGCCTGCTCGGCGACGAAGCCGACAGGCCGCACCGCATCAAGTTCCGTCCGGTCTCACCCAGCTGAGCCGCAACGCAGCATTTCCATTGGCTGGAACTTTTTTCCCCGAACATTGGAAAAGGACGCGGGTTGGAGATAGACTGCCTAAATTATGGGAGAACTTAAAAATACCTTTTCGTGGTCGTTCAGCGCGGCGGCCGATTTTGATGAGTGCCGGCGGCGGCGTTACTGGAGCAAGTACGGCATGTGGGGCGGCTGGAATAAAAACACCGACCCGGAAACGAAAAAAGCCTATCAGCTGAACAAGATGACAAATCGCTGGGGGCTGATGGGCGTGGCGACCGAAAACACGATTATGCGTGTGCTGCGTCAGCATCAGGCGGGCAATCCGATCACCGCGGACGAAGCCTACGAGCAGGTCGCCCGCCCTTTACTGCGCCGGTGCTGGGGCGAGTCGAAGCGCGGCGACTGGAAAACCAATCCAAAGCGGTTCTGCTGCCTGCACGGACACTATTACGGAACCATTGAGGATGAAAAAACCGCCGGCGCGCAGATCACAGAACAGGTAAAAAACTGCACGCGCAATTTTATCGAAAAGGTTCTTCCAAGGATTGGAAACATTACGCGCGAGCAGGAACTCCCGGTCAGAACACCGGATATGGGCGGCGACCCGGAGAACATTACCTGGAACGGGTTGAAGATGTATGTGATTCCCGATTACGCCTATCGCATCGGAAGCGCGTTTCATATTCACGACTGGAAGGCCGGCAAGGTGAAGGAATCGCACCGCGAACAGCTCGGGCTTTACGCCATCTGGGCGCGCGAAAAGTTTCGTGCCCGTCCCGAAGATATCTTTCTTTATGTCGAATATCTCAACCATGGACAAGTCGCTCCGTTTCAGATGGTCGCTGAAGATTTTGAAGCGCTCGAAATGCGCATCGAGGAATCCGTAGCGGAAATGAGCGAGTATCTGGTCGACTTCGACCGCGAAAAAAACGAGCCGCTTCCGAAGGAGGAATGGGAGCTGGCGGCCGATCCTGCCTCATGTAAAAACTGCAGTTTTTATGAACTTTGCGAACAGGAATTAAAACACACACTGTAATGCCGCTTTTGCAGCCGATAAAAAGACGGGGTATTTGAATAGGCAGGCTTTTCTTAAAAAGGATATCATGCGAGCAACCCAAGGTTGAGAATTAAGACGGCTGATATGATAACGGCTTGGTTAGAGAAAGTTACTAAATAGTTCCCGCGTCAAGGCTCTTGAAGGAGTCGGTTTTTCTATCCGCAAAGATGAAAAGTCCATGCCCTTGTGGGGGAAAACGGAGCAGGAAAATCCACTTGGATTAAAATCCTCTGCGGAGTTCTGAAGCCCGATCATGGAACCAGCTATATTGACGGGAAAGTGTGCCGCTTTAATCATCCTCCTTCAAAGCATTAAGCTTTACGACATTTATCTTTGAACAGCGCGGTATGCTTTTTTTCTTTTGGGTTGCGGGCCGTATGCGCGACGTTGACGAGAATCCCGATCATGGCCGACGAAACGAGCAGGCTGGATCCGCCGTAGCTGATAAACGGCAGAGCCAGACCTTTGGTCGGCATGGAACCGGTGACTACAGCCAGGTTGATGAGTGCCTGCAGGGTGATCATCAGCGTACAGCCCAAAGCAGTAAAGCGACTGAAGTCATCGGAAGCGCGCGATGCGATGCGCAGTCCGCAGAAGAAAATAACCAAAAAAAGAATCAGCACTGAAAGCGTCGCGATGAGTCCGAGTTCCTCGCCGATGATGGGCAGTATGAAATCCGTATGGGCTTCCGGCAGATAGTGATATTTCTGGATGCTGTTGCCGAGCCCGACTCCGTGCACCCCGCCTGCGGCAAAGGCGTTGAGCGCGTTAATAAGCTGCCAGGCTTCCTCCTGCGCATATCTTTCCGGATCGAGGAAAGCAAAGATGCGGCGCATGCGGTTGGCATTGTGCAGCACAAGCATGCCGAAGGCCGCCGCACCGGCAAAGGTGAATCCGAAAAGGTAGATTGGCCGGGCGCCACCGGTGTAGAGCAAGGCGAGAACGACCAGACCTGTAAGCAGCGTGGTGCCGAAGTCCGGCTCAACCATTAACAGTGCGGCAAAAAGTCCAAGGCCCAACATCGGCAAAAGAATACCGCGCTGAAAGGTGTGCATATAGCGGCGGCGGCGGGAAATCCACCAGGCGGCGGCAAAAATGATCCCGACTTTGGCAAACTCAGACGGCTGAACGGTGAACGGACCGAATCGCAGCCAGCGCCAGCTTCCATTAATATTGAGGCCGATGCCGGGTATTCGTACCAGAATGAGAAGAAATGCACAGATTCCAGCGATCGGCAGCGCAACCGACTTCATCCAGCGCAGATTCATGCGGGCACAGATCCCCGCAGCGATAACCGCCAGCAACAGCCAGATTCCCTGGCGTTTTACAAAATAGGCAGGGTCATTGCGGAACTGTGTTTCAGTAGCTCCTTTGATCATGCTGGCACTGGCAAGCATCACGATGCCGATTGTAACAAGGATCAATACAGCGGCAATTAGCAAAGTAATGGTTCGGCGTTGCATGACGTTACTATACCGTGAAATATGCCGGATACGTAATACGTAATTGAGAAAAACCCTGATCATGAAAAACAGCAAAGGAGCGTCCGCGAGGACGCTCCTTGATCTTTCACAACACGAATCCGCTCATTCCGGGATCGGAACCAGCAGCTTGGTGCCGGGCTTTACAGAAGATGGATCCGTGATGCCGTTGAGCGTCATGATCTCACTCTTCGAGCTGCCGTATTGACGGGCAACATCCTCAAGTGTCTCCCCCGGATAAAGCACGTGTTCGTAAACCGGCGATGTCGTCGAGGCGGAAGAAACCGAAGCGGTCGAAGCGGAACTGCTGGGGCCGGCCATCGGAGCCGGAGCGGGTTCGGGGCTAACCGATGCCGCCGGAGACGCATTGGTGACAACAGGGGCTTTGGCCTTCCCTTTTTTCGGAATGGTCAGGCTTTTTCCGGCAATGATGCGGTCACTGGTGAGACCGTTGGCTGCTTTCAGCTCGGCCACAGTCACACCGCTGCGCTTGGCAATAGTCGCCAGGGTATCTCCTCTCTGGATAACATAGGAGGTACCTTGGGGAATTGAGCTTTGCTTCGGACGGCTCGCCGCGGCAGAGGACGAAGAAGATGCGCGCTTAACCGGAGCTGAAACCGAAGCACCGCCAAGAGAAGGAGGAATCCGGATTTCCTGCCCGATGCGCAGCCGGTTCGGATCAGAAAGGCCGTTGTATTCCGACAGTTTCTTCCAGGAGGTTCCGTACATAGCGGCAATCGAAGAAAGCGTGTCGCCTTTCTGTACGGAATAAACCTGTTCGTGCCCTTCGACGGGAGAGCGGCTGCTATCCAGAGTGCTGGAGTAATCACTGGATGAGTACCCAGAGGAATAGCTGTCCGCCGGAATCGGAGAAAGCATAGGCGCGGCGTAGTTATCCGCCGGTGAAATCATCGGCTCTTCCTGCGAAGTGCTGTAAGGCCAGTTCAGCCACGGAACAGGACTTTTACCCGTTGTACAACCCTGCATTAAAGAAAACCCGGCCAGCACAATCACATGCAGAACCAGAACCATTAAGCCGATAAACTTCGCTTTCATGAGAAACTCCTTCTCTACTAACCTGTCCATTTTCAACTGTCCGCATCCATTTTTCTCAGCCGGCGGACGGCGGCGGCGAAACAATCGCCGCGTTCGCCAAAGCTGCGGAACTGGTCATAGCTCGTGCATGCGGGGGAAAACAGAACGGTATCACCCGCCTTCGCATGACCCCACGCAGAACAAACCGCGTTTTCCAGCGTTTCACAGGGAAGACATTCAACCCTGTCTTTCCATGCCGCCTGCATCGCAGAAGATGCTTCTCCAATAAGATATAGGCGCAGTACCCGCTTCACCAGTAAATCTTTCGCAAAACTGAAATCATTCTCTTTACTGCGGCCCCCGGCGATTAAATGGATCCGTCCGGAAACCATTTTGAGCGCCGCGCACATCGC
>JASKKX010000088.1 GCA_030153935.1 Verrucomicrobiota bacterium
TTGAGATCTGCAGTCAGTGATTTGAGTCGGGTTTCCAGTTTCCCCGTTCCGGCAATCAGCAGGTGTGTGTTTTCCGGAAGCAGTGCCAGCGCCTCGATGAGGGTGTCCTGTGCTTTGGCCGGATGCAGTCGGCCTAGTGTCAGCAGGACGTTTGCTTCCGGCGGCAGGTCGGGCAGTTCTCCGTCCGCCTGCAGTGCTGACGGGAATTCGGCGAAGTTGGAAATGACCGCAATACGGTCTTTCGGCCAGCCTTTTGCCAGCACCTGATGCTTGAGCGTGGGTTGGTTCACGACGATATAATCACAGTTTGCATACGTTTTTTTCTGGTTGCCATGCCCCATCCGGGCGATGTGAATTGCTTTGGGGTAGCGGATGATTCCGGGAGCTGTGTTGTGGTAGCTGACAATGATATCCGGATCGAACTGAGTCAAATACTGTTTTATTCGGAACCGGTCATGAAACTTGGCAAACTGGGATTGAATAAACCGGTGCGGTGCTTTTTCGGAGCGGAAATTGCCGGTTGCCAGATAATGAATGCCGGCGGCCTGAAACCGTTTGATGCGGCCGGGAATATTGACTGTAATCACCTGCTGTTCAATGTCCGGGTCTTTTTCGAATCCGTACACCATTTTCTCGAAATAGGTCTGGGCTCCACCTTCTCCGCCGGTCAACAGGGCCTGTACAACTTTTATTTTTCGATCCATTTTTCTTTCCGATTGATTTGAACCCGGGAGCTCAACTCTGAATAGCCTGTTTTATGTATTGGCCATGTTTTTTCAGATCATATTCTTTCTCGAACAGGTCGCGGCCGGCCCTGGAGATCGTTTGACGCTCTGATTCGTTCACAAGATAATATCGCACTTTATCAACCAGATCATCAAGATCCTCAAAGCAAACATAGTGTTTATTTTCAATAAGATGAAGGGGCAGTTTGAGTCCGCGGATCGAGGGCGTACTGATCATGAAGGAGCACAGGAATAAAATTTCATTGTGCCGGAAGGTGTATTCTCCGTAGCCTTCCAGAGCCAGATTGATTTTGCTGCCGCGGACAGCCTGAATATATCCGTTACGGGAAAAGCGCGGAGAAAGCAGAGCCGGAGGAATCGGGTCATCGTATTTTTTGTGCGCATTCAATCCCCCGAGAACGTTGAAGCCTTCTTTATGCAGCCGTTCCATTGCATTTAAACGGATCGGTGAGGTGGTTTTCCCTGAGAAAAACAAGTCATGCGAAAACTGTTCACTGGGTGCTGTAAAACCCAGCGAGGCGGGGCGGATTGTGTGAACGTTTCTGGTGGTTGTCCGGATAAGTGGACACCCGAGCATCGTATTTCTGATTTTTGCTTTGTTGACCGATGAGACGGGGTAGCGGTCGAGGTCGACATAATGCTCGCGCTTGAAAACGATATCGAACAGATCGAGAAGAGGATCCCCCGGCAGGTCTGCGGCTTTCGCATTGGTGACAACCAGAATTTTCTGAATGCTGGTCCGGTTCAAAAAAAGCAGCGCCTCGCGGTCTATTCCTGTGCTTTTTTCATCGCTCTTGTAGTTGATAAAGAGCGTGTCGAAGTTCGAGTCCACAGTGGAAAGGTTCTTTTTAAGCCAAGCCAGATCCCGTTCCGTGACATTGCAGCAATTGTAGAGAGATGCGACGAAAAAACCGTCCTGCCCGGAAATCTCATATCCCCGGAGGGTATTGCGCCATTTGCGCAGCGGATTCATTCGCCGGTTGTTCCGGCTCTTGTCGTTCCGGTAATTCGAAATGTAGAGTGCGTTCATGTGCAAGAATGCCAGTGTTCATTTACAAACGGAGCCTGACGCCATTTGCCGGAGGGTCCGTTGGCAATATCCGGCGGCAGGGGATCGCCGTGAAAAGAGATCACAGAGGCTCCGGGCGGAACCTTCGCTTTGCCGAACCGGGCGGTGTTCAGGCCGAGAATGCGGTGGCCTTTGGCATGACAGTGCTTTTTGAATGAGACCACTTTTCCTTCCGGAAAAAAGTGGAATGAATCAAACATGTAGTCGATCCATTTTTGATCCCCGAACAGTTTGTTTTTCCCGTAGTGCTGATCAATGAACGTCTGCGGAGAGGCAATGAACTTATTCCAGACCTCCGTGTGAGCCCCGACTTTCAGCCGATAGATGCAACTGTTCGCCCGGGTGCCGGTTTTGCTCCAGTTTTTAGTGATGACGAACGTGTGCTCCGGATGTTCAAGTGCGAAGTCCAGCTCCCCCATGATGATCATATCCAGATCGATATACAGAATAAACTCCCCGTTCAATTGCAGGAAGTTGTCCTGAAAGGTGCTCAGCTTTCTCCAGTTCCCGGGGATCTCCATGTTGGGTATGGGGTGTGTGACTACGTCACGGTCAATTCCGGCCTCCGAATCGGTCAGGCAGTGAAATACATGAGGTACGCTCAAATGCCGTTTCACCATATTTTTCAGATTGTTGACATAGACCGCCGGATACCGTGTACCCCACTGAAAGCAGACGACATGGATGTTCCCGATTTTTGTATGCATGTTCATAAATCATTTCCATATTTCTTCAAGCCACGGGGTCGGGCGCACATGCTTATAAAGCTTTTTCCACGCCTTTGGAGTCGGCCACTCGCCGGCGATGACATCTTCCAGGTCCGGTTTCCCGGTGAAGGCAACAATTTTAACCTGTTTCTGCGGCGGCTTGGGCGTGATGAAGAAATTAAGCGGCCACCTGGGAATCAGCGATTGCTTGAAGCCGATGCACCATTCGAGCGGATACATCGGAAAGCTGCCCAGGGTGCGGCTGCAGAAGGTCTGGCTGTTGTTATACATTTTCAGCATGCCGAGCGGGTCGGCGCTGAAGCGTTCCCAGATTTTTGTCAGTGCGCCGATCTCATAACGGAAAACAGACATGTTGCCGATGCCTTCTCCCGGTTGCGTCCAGTTCTCGGCAACGATGTAGGGCGCATCCGGTTCGTAGTCGAAAAAGGCGTCAATCGATCCGGTGACAATCAGGTCGAGGTCGAGGTGCAGCACTTTTCCCTTCAGGTCATAAAGCGACTCCTTGAAGAGAAACATGCGGCGGAATCCCTTGTAGCGGAAGGTTTCCGGGAGATCGAACTCCGGCATGGGGCGGGTTTCCACCTCCGGAATCAGTCCGGAGGTGTCATCGGTAATGCAGACAAAGCGCAGCGGACGTCCGGTGTTCCGCTTTGTCATGGAATAAAGCCGGTTGACATATTCAGGGCCGTATCGGGTTCCCCATTTCAGGCAGATGACTGTCTGTTGTTTGTCCATTAAAACCTCATGTGTTGTGTTGCGGGATATAACCATCTTTGCACAGGGCGGACAAGCGGTTTGCAAAGGGGAAACCGTTAATGGTTCTCGGTTATCCGTTCCGGTGATTGAGCAGGTGGCGGGTGGAACGTGGCAGATTCCGGGGGACGGAGATCAGAGATCAGAGGGCAGAGATCAGAAAATAAACGGCTCTGTTTTCAGGCATATTCGTGGATTTTTGGATGTTTCGGTGTTTTTTCGGTTGGTTTCCTGGCTTTGGATATCGCTCAGCTCTTTGCGGACAGCTTCTGCCCGTTCTCCCTTAATGTGAATAGGAGAAAATCCCAAAATTCAGGGGTTTGAATGCTTGCCCGGACATCCGTGGCCGGAAGGAAGCGTTCTATTTCGGCCTGGAATTCCCGTTGCTGTATTGCCTGGGTTTCTAACCCGTTAATTCGTTCTGATAACGCCGTGGAAAAATTTTGCCGGGTTTGCTGACGGTCTTTGAGTTTTTCGAGAGTGAGTTGCGCGTCCAGTTGAACGCCTTGGCGATCCAGCCATAGGATGTCCCACAAATCCCGGTATTTGATCCGGTTCGGGCGGAAGGCCAGTGCGATCCATTTGTCCGCCAGAATCTCTTCGCGGGTTTGAATCTGCAGGATCAGTCCGTCCGTTCCCATATTGATGCCATAGATGTTTCGCAGCATGGCAGGGCGGGGACGGTGGCTCGGGACTGCACAGATGTCGATATGGATGCGTTGCGCCGGCACGTGTTTTGTCGCCGGACGGGTTTACGACGAAGTTTCCATGTGCTGACATTTCCTGCTTCCCGCACCGGATCGCTCACATGCACAGGCAGGCCGTATTTTTCGATAAGTGTGTTTTCGAGTACGGAGCCGAGGGTTGCCAGGCGGCCCAGATTAAAGCGGGCTCCGCCGGCGAAGTCGAGATCTTCACTCAGGCGCGGTGATCCATAGCAGGCTCTCAGGCAGGTTCCGCCAATGAAGGTCAACCCGCTCAGCAGGCCGGCCCGGCTCATTTCGCGCAGGATGTCATGGTGCAGGAGTTCCTTTTCAACCGCAGGACGAACGACACCCAGCGCCTGATCCGATTGCATCGCCTGTTCCGTCAACTGATCAAATAAATTCATTTGCGGCCTCCTCATTCACCAGCCCTGTATCCCGCCGGGTGTCTCGCATGTCGCGCAATGCAAGCGCTGTTGAGGCCCGCCACAGATGGAGCCG
Organism: Verrucomicrobiota bacterium; assembly: GCA_030153935.1. Lineage (GTDB taxonomy): Bacteria > Verrucomicrobiota > Kiritimatiellia > Kiritimatiellales > Tichowtungiaceae > Tichowtungia. The sequence continues at coordinate 4,502 of JASKKX010000088.1, forward strand.
GGCATCATACGACAGTTCGGCGGCCAGATCTTCCGCCTTTTTGCGGGTGTGGACAAATTCAATGGTTCCATGCGCTCCACAGGAAATCACGCTTGAGCGACCCGACGACATCAGCATGATGCGGTTCACTGGAATCTGAGAAATAACGCCGGCATCACTGAGAACCGTTTCAAGGCTGAGATAGTTGAACTGCCCTGCACGCAGTCGGGCCGCGACGCGCCCCAACAGTTCGCTTCCTCGCAAGGCACAGTCTGGCATGACATAAATTCCCCGGCAGATCCGAACCAGGTCACCTCGTTTTTCAAGCCGGCTGATAACGGACTTAAACGCTCCGGGGTTGTGTTCCGGAAGCAGTGCGGACAGATCTGTTAATGCAAAAATCTGTCTGTTCCGTTCTGGAATTTTACTTAATCCGTTCTGTATCGCCATGATCGGTTGCATGGCAATGAGTATGCAGAAAGTTTCATTTAATGCAACTTTCTGCAGACGGATTGTGGGGTTTTTTATAATGAAGGCAGGGCGAACTCTTTTTAAAACCTTGGCCTCTTCGAGGCGAGGGATACATTGTCCATATCGAAAGGTTCCCGCAAATGGTATCAGACGACATTCCGGTATACGCCAATCGTTTGTTCAACCATCTGCTCCAGTGTAAAGCGGCGGAGAACGTATGCCCGCAGACCGGTAGGCGGAATTTCTTTCTCTTTGAGAATTGCCGCAGTCAGTTGATCTGCGCGGCCCGGCGCGAAAAGAAATCCGTTGACGCCTTCTTCAATGATGTCCAGTGCGCCGCCGTGCCGGGTGGCGATCACCGGCGTGTTCATCGCCATGGCTTCGATCAGGGTGCGACCGAAGCTTTCCGGCTGTTTGGAACTGGAAACCAGCACATCGCTCAGCGCATAGATTTCCGCCATCCGGCTGTGGCTACCGGCAAAAATGATTTGCTTTTCGGCGTGCAGTTCTTTGACCAGCGACTGCAACCGCTCATAATACGCCTGCTTATCGTGCCGCACTCCGCCGACAATCAGCCCGCGGATATTCGGAATATTTACGGAGCAGTCCGCCACGGCGCGGATGAGGGTTTCGTAATCTTTGAGCTCCGTAATCCGTCCGACTGCCGTAACGATAAATTTTCCATTCAAACCGTACTCTGACCGGAACGACTCAATCCACGTTGGATCGGTCTGAGCGGGATCAAACTCAGCCGGGTCGATTCCGCGGTGGATGACGGTGATTCGATCCTCCGGAGTTCCGTAGTTTTTCTGAATATATTCTTTAACTGGATTGCTGACACAGATCACCGCATCGCCTTTTGTCATGATTTCGCTGTACTTGCTGACGCTGTTGAAACCATGCACGGTGGTGACGAACGGGAGTTTCAGCTTTTTGTTGGCGAACCAGCAAAGCCAGGCCGGAACGCGGCTGCGTGGATGCAGAATATCTGCATCCAGTTTGGAGATTGCAGTTTGAAGTTTGTGGATGCGGAAGGGGACGGTTAGCGGATTTTTGGAACAGACATCGAGGGAGATGTGCTCTCCGCCGTCTTTTTCAATTTGGGCGGCCTGATTTCCTCCGGCGGAAATGACGGTGCTGCGGTGCCCGCGTTTCACCAGTTCACGGTTCAGTTCAACGGTGCCCCGCTCGATCCCCCCCTGGTTCAATTCCGGAAGTATTTGGACAATGTGCATGGAGGAAAATTAGCAGGTTTTAGCAGAATGATTGATAGCAGAATCATTTTTTTGTGGTTATGGGGGAATAAAGTTAGCAGAACGATTCACAGTAAAATCATTTTTTGAGGGGGACCCTCTGAACCGTGTTCTTGTTGAAGTTTAGCCAATGAAACTTTTTTAATCCGGTATGGATAAAGAATTTCTCCAGATGTTTTTCATAGAACGAAAGATCTTGCCAAAGGGCGGAGATATGCAGGCCTGTATCAGAGTTGTCTTTTGTTTGCTCAACGCCCTTTCACCCGCTGAAATTTCGACAGGGCAGATTACCTTTTGCTGGCCGCCAAGAAAATGAGTAAGAGCTTCTGCGTACAGGTCAACGCTAAGAAACATTCCCCAATCCTCCAGTAGACCACGAAGCCTCTCGTGTAAGAAGGAACTCTCCGCATCAGATCCATCCCAGCGCCGAGTGTCGAGGGAGAACTTTTTCCGATTCTCTGGTGTGAGTGATGTGGGAATAAACCGGTGTTCCACAGATGTCGGTCCGCAGTTGATCCGTTTCCCGTGATTCAGCCCTGCAAGAAGCAGGTAGCTGATCAGTTGGCGGTCGTTGTTTTTATTCAGTGCTGCGGTTGCTTTGAGTTCATAAATTCCACCGCATTCGGCGAGCATATCCAGAAAATACAGTTTGCGGAAATCTTTGTGTTCCACACAAACTGCGGCCCCTTTGACCGTTGTCAGCCCATCGGCCTGACAGCGGAAGGCCAATTCATTCTGGCAGATGCTCTCGTCACACAATCGTCCGAACTCCTTTTGAATGTCAAAGGCATGCCGCATGACCGTTTTGTCGATCGCATGAAACTCATCCTGCGAAAGAATCTGCGGTGCGAATTTACACAGGATCGGCATGGCAGGACTCTTTTCTCCCAATGATTATGCTGTCAATGATTTTGCCAAAGTCTCCAGCCATGGTTTGAGGTCTTTGTTCAGCAGGGCGGAGAGGTCGATTTTTCGGTTTGCGGAGCCGAGGAACCCGTCAAACACGTGGACGGCGTTGAGTTTTTCCAGTCCCTGGATGAGTTCCTGAAATTTATTCGGTGTTTTGAACTGGCGGTTCAAAAGAATCTCGACAGACGCTTTTCCGAAACTGACGCATTCGCTGATCATTGAGGCGGAGTCGCTGGTGACAAACAGCCGGTCGCAGAGTTGAATAAAGGCCGGAACCGGGTTGTACGGATCGCGCGAATTGATCAGCCGGTAGTCAAAGGGAAAGGCCTCTATAACGGTTTCCACATCAGACGGCGTACGCCGCGAGGTGGTCACCCAGCGTTCACAGCCTTCCGTAAGTCTGAATGCAGTCTCCAACTGGATTTTTAAAGCGTCGGCATCAATGGTTGAAACGGCGTTCGGCCCGCCGATGATAAATCCTGCCGCCGGAGCCGCCGGAG
>JASKKX010000089.1 GCA_030153935.1 Verrucomicrobiota bacterium
CTGCGTTGATCCTCCTGTGATGCGGTAAAAACCGGCGGTCGTCACTTTCAGGGAACCGAGGTCACTGCTGAGTTTGGACAGAGGGAAAACTGTCTGGACGGTCCCTTTGCCGTGGGTTTTGCTGCCGCCGACAATTACGGCACGATCATAATCCTGAAGGGCGGCTGCGACGATTTCCGACGCCGAGGCGCTTAAACGGTTGACGAGTACGACAAGCGGTCCGCGGTAGAGGGTTTCCGGGTCGCCGTCGGGCAGAACCGCTACACCGCGCTGCTCGCGCACCTGTACAATCGGTCCGAGCGGAATAAAAAGTCCGGCGATGTCAATGGCTTCAGTAAGCGATCCGCCGCCATCGTTGCGCAGGTCCAGAACAACTCCATCGACCCGGTTGGTGGAAAATTCTTCCAGAATCCGGCGGACATCCGTGGATGCGCGGCGGGCTTCTGTATCGCCTTTACGAGCGGCTTCGAAATCGGCATAAAATTCAGGCAGGGTGAGTACTCCGAGATGATGGAGTTTCCCGCCGGCATCCTGCAGTTCTTTGATTTCGCCCTTCGCCGCCTGGGCCTCCAGTTTGACTTCATCACGAATCAGATCGATTTTTCTGGTGCGTGTGCCGGTGGTATCCTCGGCCGGAATAACCGTCAGAATTACTTTTGTCCCTTTTTCTCCGCGGATGAGGCGCACGGCCTTGCTGAGCGGCCAGTACAGGATACTGACTTCGGGGGCATTATCGCCCTGTGTGACTGCAATGATTTTATCGCCGGGCTGGAGTCGCCCGTCTACTTCCGCCGGTCCGCCGGCAATCAGCTGTGTGATTTTTGCCGCCCCGTCCTCACTGCGGAGGATGGCCCCGATACCGACCAGCGAGAGTCTCATGTTGATATCAAAATCCTCAACACTGCGCGGTGAGAGGTAATCGCTGTGCGGATCGTAACTGTGAGTGAAGGCACTGAGATAGCGCTCGAGAATCGTTTCCCTGTCGTCGTTGATATCAATGAGAAGCTGATATTGTTTATAGCGCTCACGGACAAATTCGGTCGGGGTCAGCGATTCATCTATCTCGGCGATCGTGTTTGTGCCTTCGGCTTCAGCCACCGTATTCGTGCCGGTTTGCTGCTCTTGGTCCTCACGGTCGGCTTCAATGGCGGCGAGGCGGGAGACATATTCATTTTTCAGTTTTTTCCGCCACAGGTCGTCCCATTCCTTTTGATTGGCCGCCCAGGGAGCCTTATCACGTTTCCACTGCCAGGTTTCATTTTTATCGAGATCAAATCCCTTATCAAGCAGGGTATCGGCATAAGCCACCCGATTGGTTACACGCTCTTTAAAGCGGTCAAAGACCGTCTGCGAAAATGAAACATTTCCGGCTTCAACCTGGTTGTCCAGATTCGTTGCCTGCTGCTGAAACTCCGTGATATCCGATGCGAGGAAAAAAGAATGATCGTAATCAAGAGAATTTACGAAGAGCATCAGCGCATTGGTGGCAATCGTATCATCAAACGGATGGTGGTTCAAATGAATGCGGGGCATGCGGTCCGCTACACGTTCAGCAATCCGATCGGTCGGCAACGGTTTTTCCGGAGGTGCAGCCAGAGAGGCTGTAACGGAAAGAGTTTCCTGCCGATCGCAGCCGGTCAGAACCGCCGAGAGAAGTAATAAGATGAGAAGGCGTTTACACATAAGGGAAAGGAAGCTATCATAAATAGCTTTCAAAACAAGCTTACGCTCTGCACTTTACCGTATTTTTAGTTTTATGCATCTGTCCACAGTCGCTACCCTGTTTTTTGGTTTTTAACCGGAGGAATTCTTATGAATCAGTTGAATAAACGCCCTGAATGGGAAGCGCTTTCCAGACATTGGAAAAAAATCAAACCGAAGCATTTGCGCGAACTGTTTGCCTCTGATCCGTATCGCGCCGACACCTTTTTTCTGAATGCCTGTGATCTTTTTCTGGATTATTCCAAAAATCGGATTACCGGCAAGACGATCAGCCTGCTGGTGAAGCTGGCGGAATCCGCGAGTCTGAGCGATCGAATCGAAGCCATGTTTACCGGCGAAAAGATCAACCGCACTGAGGATCGTGCCGTGCTCCATACGGCCCTGCGCGCGCCGCGTGACGCCGAAGTGATTGTCGATGGCGAAAATATCATTCCGGCAGTGCATGAAGTTCTTGATCGCATGGCGGCGTTTTCCGACGCGGTTCGTTCCGGTGAGTGGAAAGGCCATACCGGCAGGCCGATCAGAAACATAATCAATATCGGCATCGGAGGATCTGATCTGGGTCCTGTTATGGCCTGTGAGGCGCTCAAACCGTATGCGCAGCGCAATCTGACCGTGCGCTTCGTTTCCAACGTGGACGGCACGCATATTGCCGAAACGCTGCGGGATTTGAATGCTGAAGAAACGCTTTTTATCATCGCGTCCAAAACCTTCACGACTCAGGAGACGATGACCAATGCCGCGACGGCCCGCGGGTGGCTGCTCGACGCGCTCAGGGATGAAGCGGCCGTTGCAAAGCATTTTGTGGCTGTTTCCACCAACGCGGATGAGGTCTCAGAATTCGGTATCGATACAGCAAACATGTTCGGTTTCTGGGACTGGGTCGGCGGGCGCTATTCACTCTGCTCGGCGATTGGTCTGCCGGTGATGATTTCAGTCGGTCCGGAAAACTTCCGCAAAATGCTGGCGGGATTCCATGCAATGGACTGTCATTTCCGTACCGCACCGTTTGAAGAGAACATGCCGGTTCTCCTCGCATTGATCGGTATCTGGTATAACAACTTCTTTGATGCCTCTACGCAGGCCATCCTGCCGTACGACCAGTATCTGAGCCGTTTCCCGGCCTATTTTCAGCAGGGTGACATGGAATCGAACGGGAAATACACCACGCAGGATGGAAAACGTGTGAAGTGGCAGACCGGTCCGGTTGTCTGGGGAGAACCCGGCACCAACGGACAGCACGCCTTTTATCAGCTGATTCATCAGGGAACCAAATTGATTCCGTGCGATTTTATCGGCTTTGCCCGATCTCAGAATCCGCTCGGCGACCATCATGCCAAACTCATGGCCAACTTCTTCGCGCAGACCGAGGCGCTTGCTTTCGGGAAAACCGCGGAGGAACTGAAGGCGGAAGGCACGCCTGCCGAGCTGATCCCTCATAAAACGTTCAAGGGAAACCGCCCAACCAATACCATTATGGCTGAAAAGCTGACCCCGGAGGTTCTTGGACAGCTTGTCGCTCTTTATGAGCATAAAATTTTCACCCAGGGAATGATCTGGGATATTTTCTCCTTCGACCAATGGGGTGTTCAGCTCGGCAAAGTTCTTGCTTCTGCGATTCTTCCCGAACTGAAAGGGGACACCGAACTGAAACACGACAGTTCGACCAACCGGCTCATCGAATACTTCCGGAAGCACAAGGAACAGAAACATGCCTAAATTGGTTCTGGTTGGACTTGGCGGCTGTTTCGGAGCGATTGCCCGTTATCTGTGTTCCGGATTCGCTCACCGGCTTTATTCCGGCAGCGTTTTCCCTGTCGGAACACTCCTGGTGAATGTACTGGGTTGCTTCATAATCGGACTCACCATGGGACTTCTGGAGGATAAAGCCGGTCTTGCTCCCGCCGTTCGTTCCCTTTTTGTGATTGGTTTTCTCGGCTCTTTTACCACATTTTCATCATTTGGTTACGAAACAGTCGAGCTGTTGCGGCTGAGTGAGCTGTTATTGGCAGGTCTTAATATTCTAATGAATTTTATTCTCGGTTTCGGGGCGGTCTTTCTGGGGCAAATGGTTGTTCGTGCTGTCGTTGCATAGAAAGGAGGCATCCAATGAAAGTAGAAGGTGAAGGGCAGCTTCTGAAAGTGTTTATCGGCGAAAGTGACCGCTGGCATGGCCGGCCTTTATATGAAGCAATTACCCTTAAAGCCCGGGAAATGGGACTGGCAGGGGTAACGGTTATTCAGGGGATAATGGGTTTTGGTGCCGATAGCCGTCTTCACACTGCGAAGGTTCTGCGCCTGTCAGAAGACCTGCCGGTCGTGATTGAAATCGTAGACAAGCCGGACCGTATCGCCCTGTTCATTCCTGTCTTGGATAAGATGGTTACAGAAGGCATGATTACATTGGACCCCGTGCATATTCTCGCTTATCGCCATAACGGCACGAAACCGGCGGGCATATAACCGAACCGGCAGCGCTCAACTGCTGGCTGGAACCGTTACTCCGGGTTTTGCCGCGAACAGCAGACGGCGGCACAAACCCGGATGACCGGTTGTCTCCAAAACCGTTTTTATGCGTTTCTGCCGAACCGCGCGCAGTGGCCACATCGCCGCCCGCAATCCGTTATCCATTTCAACGAAAACCCGCAAGGTGGATTTTGCCCGCGAATCCGGACGTTCCATTGCTCGTACGAATTTAAACGAATTTAATATGCACCTTCATTCATTTTATGCTCTTTTTACCGGGTTAATCGTTTTAATTGCTGAAAATTAACCGGTTCAGCCAGCCGGTCATCATGATTTGGGCGCAGATACCGGTCAGGGAAAGACATATTAAATCAGCACGTGAAGAGCTTCCGTCTTGCCGTACCGGATTTCCCGTGGCAATTTTTCCGAAAGAAGCTATAATGGATTGAATCTATCACATTTTTTTTGTAGATAATTCAGCTTTAATGAAAAAAGGACATAAATGATGGAAAACTTTACCCCTAGAGCACAGCGTGTATTGCATTTGGCCCGCAAAGAGGCCGAACGGTTCAACCACAACTATGTCGGGACAGAACACATCCTTCTGGGTCTTGTCGCGCTCGGCAGCGGTGTAGCCGTGAGTGCACTCCAGTCGCTCGGCATCGACCTGCAGTCACTTCGCCTGGAGGTTGAAAAAGCAGTTGGAACGGGAACTGACACCAAAATGGCTGGAAATATTCCATTTACACCACGGGCCAAAAAGGTGCTGGCGCTGGCGACCAGCGAGGCGCGCTCTCTCAATCACAGCTATGTCGGGACCGAACATATCCTGCTCGGCCTGCTTCATGAGGGCGAGGGAATTGCCGCACGCGTTCTCGAAACCATGGGCGTTGACCTCGACGAGACCCGTGAGGAAATCATGGCGATGCTTGATCCCGATTATGACGGCTCCATGGGCACGAATGAAGAAGAGGGATCTTCTTCCTTCGGAGCACAGCAGAAAACGGCCGATGGGCAGACGGTTAAAACTCCCGCGCTCAACGCATTTGGCCGCGATCTGACTGAGATGGCAAGAAAAGGTGAACTTGATCCCGTCATCGGACGGAAAGATGAACTGGAGCGTGTCATCCAGATTCTCTGCCGACGAACGAAAAACAACCCGGTTCTCCTTGGTGAGGCAGGTGTCGGCAAGACTGCGATCGCCGAGGGGTTGGCCCAGTCCATTGCCGACGGAACAGTTCCTCAGATTCTGGCCGATAAAAAAGTAGTCACTCTTGACCTCGCGCTATTGGTGGCCGGTACAAAATACCGCGGGCAGTTCGAGGAGCGTATTAAGGCGGTCATGGACGAAATCAGAAAAACGAAAAACGTTCTGCTGTTTCTCGACGAATTGCATACGATTGTCGGGGCCGGTTCGGCGGAAGGCACCATGGATGCTGCCAATATCATTAAACCGGCACTTTCGCGCGGGGAACTGCAGTGCATTGGTGCGACCACACTCAACGAATACCGGAAATCAATCGAAAAGGATGCAGCCCTTGAACGTCGCTTCCAGACGGTTATCGTCAAAGAGCCGACCATCGAAGAGACGATACAGATTCTGAAAGGATTACGTCCGAAATACGAAGAGCACCACCACACGAAAATCAGCGATGCAGCGCTCGAAGCAGCCACGAAGCTGTCCGCCCGCTATCTGCCCGATCGTTTTCTTCCTGACAAAGCCATCGACCTGATTGATGAAGCAGGCGCACGCAGCCACATCGCCAACATGGTGAAACCTCCTGAATTTCAGGAAATTCGCCAGCGCATGATTGCGGCGCAGCAGAAAAAAGACATCGCTATCCGTGAGCAGAAATTCGAAGAAGCTGCCGCAATGCGCGATGCTGAGCGAAAGGCCAAAGAGGAGCTCGATGCCGCCCGAAAAGCGTGGATAGCCGCACAGGAAGAAAACACTTCAATTGTGGATGAAGAGGACATTCGGGTTGTCGTCTCTAAATGGACCGGCGTGCCGGTTGATAAAATGGGCGAACAGGCGCTGGCCAAACTCCTGAAAATGGAGGCGGAAATCGAAAAGATTGTTATCGGTCAGAACGAAGCGGTTTCCGCAGTTTCCCGTGCATTGCGCCGTTCGCGCGCTGAGCTTAAAGATCCGCGCCGCCCGATCGGTTCATTTGCGTTTCTCGGCCCGACCGGCGTTGGTAAGACAATGCTGGCCAAAGAGCTGGCTCGTTTCATGTTTGACGACCCTGACTCGCTGATTCAGATTGATATGTCTGAGTATATGGAAAAGTTTTCTGCCTCGCGTCTTGTTGGCTCTCCTCCTGGCTATATCGGACACGAAGAAGGCGGGCAGCTTACCGAACGGGTACGCCGTCGGCCGTATTCTGTTGTGCTTTTCGACGAAGTGGAGAAAGCGCATCCGGATGTCATGCACATGTTGCTGCAGATTCTCGAAGAAGGTCGTCTGACCGACAGCCTCGGTCGCAGTGTTGATTTCCGCAACACCATCATCATCATGACCTCTAACGTTGGGGCCACGCATATATCCCGAGGCGGGTTGGGCTTTGCCCCGGATCGTGAAGAAAATGATTATGAACAGCTCAAAAACGTAATGATGGCCGCCTGTAAAGAGACATTTAAGCCGGAGCTGGTTAATCGTCTTGACGACATTATCGTCTTCCGGCAGCTCAACGAAAAGGATATTGAAGTCATCCTCGACCTCGAAATCGCTCGCGTACAGGAGCGCGTTGCTGCACGCAAAATCACAATTGAGCTTTCGGACGGAGCCAAACAGTTCCTTATCAAAAAAGGGTTCGACAAGGCGTATGGCGCGCGGCAGCTGCGCCGCTCTGTCGAACGGAACCTTGAAGATCCGCTGGCGGAGGCGATTTTGCGCGGCGAGGTCACGAGTGACAAGCCGGTTGTCGTTGATATTGCCGATGAAAATCTGACCTTCATTCAGCAGCCATGAAGTCGTTTTCCCAGTCTTGAGCTGTTTTGATCCGACCAGCACTACAGTGATTTGCATGGATGCAGCACTCCTGGTTGGTTCTGCTGAATGGGGGGATAATATTCCGGCATCGTGTCCTGTCTTGTAACGCGCTGCCTCAAAGACAAAGGACCCCGAAAGGCGGCGGATTCGGATTCGTTGAACTGTGTCTGGTTAAGCAGGCCCGGTCCCACAGAGACGATCTGCCTGTCACACGGGTTAAACCGCGGATAAGCTTCGGAGCAAAGGAGGCAAAAATGCCTCCTTTGTCCGAAAAA
>JASKKX010000090.1 GCA_030153935.1 Verrucomicrobiota bacterium
TTCGGAGCACGCACCGGCAATGTGCTCACGAAAGCGACCGTCGGAATCGGAATCGTGTTTCTGGTGAATACACTGATCCTCGGCATGCTGTTTGCCGGCAGCTCCGGGGCATCACTGATGGATGATGCGGTGACCACCCAGCCGGCTCCGATTGAACAGCCGGCCATGCCGGAAGTCCCCGCTGCCCCTGCGGAATAACCGAAGGTGCGCGAAGCTATGGAACGACGGAACAGCGGATGGAAATTTTCCCTCCACTGTTCCGCCGTTTTTCTTTGTCTGCTTCTGAGTGCCTGCGGACGGGGCGAGCTTGATACGCTGCGCTTTAAAAACGAACAGGTTCTTTACGGCCAGACAGCGCGCATTCAGGGATTTGATCCTGCCAAAGCCGGCGATGTCGCCTCCTCGATGATGATCGGCCGCGTTTACGAAGGCCTTCTCGAATATGCCTATCTGGATCGGCCGTATCATGTCGAGCCGATGCTTGCCGCGGAACTGCCTGAAATTTCCAACGACGGTCTCACTTACACGTTTCATCTTCGCAAAGGGATCTTTTTTCAGGACGATCCTTGTTTCCCCGGCGGCAAGGGACGTGAACTGACGGCTGGAGATTTCGTCTATTCCATTAAACGGGTCGCCGATCTCAAGAATGCGTCCTCCGGCTACTGGGCGTTTAACGGCCGCATTGCCGGTCTGGAGGCCTTCCGGGCCTCTTCCGCCGGCAATACGCCGACAGACTACGCGGCGCCGGTGAAAGGTCTGACGGCCCCTGACCGCTATACACTGCAGATTCAGCTTACGGAACCCTACCCGCAGCTTCTCTGGGTGCTCGCCATGCATTATGCTTTTGCGGTTCCCCGCGAAGCGGTCGACTACTACGGCGCTGATTTTGTAAACCATCCGGTGGGAACCGGCGCGTACATTCTGAGAAAATGGAAACGCAATTATCGCATCGAATTTATCCGCAATCCCAAATGGGCCGAAACCGGCCGCATTGAAACCTATCCCTCGACCGGGACAGAAGCCGACCGTGCCGCCGGACTGCTCGACGACGCCGGGAAACAGCTTCCCTTCGTGGACCGTATTGTGCAGTTTGTCGTCGATGATGCCGCCACGGCCTGGATGATGTTTCTTTCCGGACAGTTCAGTTTCAGCGGCATTTCGCGCGATAACTGGGATGCCGTCATCACCCCCGGCAGTGATCTGGTCAGCGAGCTGAAAAAACAGAAAATCGAACTGATTTCCGGCCCGACACTCGACCTTTTTTATATCGGGTTCAACCTGGACGACCCCGTCGTCGGCAGGAATAAAAAACTGCGGCAGGCCTTGAGCTGCGCGTTCAATCCCGCTCTGCTTGTGCAGTATTACAACGGGCGCATCAAACCGGTTTACGGTCCGCTTCCCGACCCGCTTCCCGGATTCAAACCAGACCCGACCGCTTATTCATTTAATCTCGAAAAAGCAAGGCAGCTGCTTGCCGAGGCGGGGTATGCGGACGGGATCGATCCGGCGACCGGCCGCCGCCTTGAGCTGACGCTTGAACTGGGGGGGGCCTCGCCTGACGTACGGCAGGTGGTCGATCTGATGGCGGGTATGTTCGATAAAATCGGGGTGGTTCTCAAGGCGAGTTATAATAACTGGCCGGCCTTTCTTGAAAAATTGGATCGCCGCCAGGCGCAGCTCTTTCAGCTGGGCTGGGTGGCCGACTATCCTGATCCGGAAAACTTTCTGCAGCTCTTTTACGGTGCCAACACCTCTCCCGGGCCCAATCATTCCAATTATGAGAATCCTGAATTCGACCGGCTCTATGAGCGGCTCCGCACCCTGCTTCCCGGTCCTGAAAAAGACCGGCTCTGCACACGGATGGCCGAACTCGTTATCGAGGACTGCCCGTGGATCTTTATGTATCAGCCGATGGATTTCGCGCTGGTGCACAACTGGCTTAAAAACTACAAACCACACAATTTTCCTTATACGATGGCCAAATACCACCGTGTTGACAATGACACCTGGAACGCATGGAAAGCAAAAAACAGGGGTCATGACTGATGCTTCGCTATATCGTCAAACGAATGCTGCAGATGATCCCGACCGTGTTCGGAGTCATTCTGATCACTTTCATCCTTTTCAACGTGGTCGGCGGCAGTCCCGCGCAGCAGGTGCTCGGTCCGCATGCACAGGCCGATACGCTGGAGTCGTTCGACGAGCAGCGCGGCTTCAACAAACCGCTTTTCTTCGGGTTCAGTACCACAACCCGCGCGTATGCCGATTCGGATTTTAAACGAACGGCCGGCGACTGGCAGGGAATGGAAGGGGTCACCTGGACGAACGGGGTTCTGGTCCTTGCAACCGGCGGCGAATACAGGCTGCCGGTCAAGTTCGCGTTGCGCGATGATTGTGAGTATGAGCTGGAGATCGAAGGCCGGACGGACGGTTTCCCCGTATTTGGGGAAAATCCGCTGAAACTTTCCGGGGAGTGGAAAAAAATCCGCCTGCGTTTCCGGACGCTGGAAAAGATTATTCCGGTCGATGCCCCGGTGGAGATCCGTTCGATCAGGCTGCGGCGGCGGCTGAGCAATCCGTTCGACTCGCAGTTTTTATTCTACCTCAACCAATTGGCGCATCTCGATTTCGGGATGTCGCACAGCACCAATCAGCGTGTTTCAAAGCTGATGCTTGACGGGATCGGCCCGTCACTGATGCTCACTGTACCGATCTTTTTTGCCGGCCTGATCACCTCCGTCATGCTCTCGCTGTTCTGCGCCTTCTGGCGCGACACGTGGGTGGATCGTTTTTTTGTCGTTCTGTCGGTTGCGCTGATGAGCATCAACTATCTCGTCTGGATTGTCGGCGGACAGTATCTGCTCGGCTTCAAACTCGGCTGGTTTCCCGTTTGGGGTTTTGAAAGTCCGCGGTACCTTGTCCTGCCGGTACTGATCGGCGTTTTCAGCGGCCTGGGTGCCGAACTGCGGTTTTACCGCACTATCATGCTGGACGAAGCGCATCGCGATTATGTGCGCACTGCACGGGCCAAAGGGGTCAGTCGCGGCGGGGTGCTGTTCAAACACGTTTTAAAAAACGCAATGATCCCGATCATTACCAACACCGTGATTGCCATCCCGTTTCTCTATACGGGCAGCCTGCTTCTCGAAAGTTTTTTCGGAATCCCCGGTCTGGGCTATCTCGGCATCAACGCCATTAATTCCTCGGATGTCGATGTGGTCCGCGCCATCGTGCTGATCGGTTCAATCCTGTTTGTCGCCGCCAATCTCTTAACGGACATCTGCTACGCCGTGGTTGATCCCCGCGTGAAACTGACGTGATGAAAGAAAAACGAAACAGTCTGTGGCGTGACGCCTGGCAGCGGCTGAAAAAAAACCGCCTGGCCATGATCTGCCTCGGCATCATCCTTTTTTATACGGCCCTGGCGGTTTACGGCGAAACGGTTTATCAGGTCTACCGGGCAAAAGATCAGACGCCTTTTTACCAGAAAACCGATCTCTCGCAGGCGTATCATCCGCCATCTTCCCGTCATTGGATGGGGACCGATGCGCTTGGCCGCGATGTCATGCAGCGGCTGATTCAGGGAACGCGCATTGCCTATAAAGTCGGGATTGTCACCTCGCTGATTGCGATTCCGATCGGCGTTTTCTTCGGCTGTCTTGCCGGCTATTTCGGCGGGAGGGTGGATGACTTCGTCGTCTGGCTCTATTCCACGTTTGCATCGATTCCGGGGCTTCTTTTTATTCTGGCGATTGCCATGGTGGTCGGGAAGGGGCTGCTCGGCATCTATCTCGGCATCGGGCTGACCACCTGGGTCGGGCTCTGCCGCCTGATCCGCGGTGAAGTGATCAAACATAAAGAGCAGGCCTACGTCCTGGCGGCCCGCGCGCTGGGACTGAGCTGGCCGCGCATTCTCTTCCGGCACATTCTGCCGAATGTTTTCCATGTGATTATTGTCACCTTCACGCTGCGTTTTCCGGCGGCGGTCAGTACGGAAGTGTTTATGAGTTTTCTCGGGATCGGTGTGGCGAACGAGCCGTCGTGGGGCGTCATGATCAACAGCGCGCGCATGCGTCTCTGGCACGGCGTCTGGTGGGAAATGACGTTTGTGACTGTGGCGATTTTCGGCCTCGTGCTCGCCTTCAACCTGCTTGGCGATGCCTTGCGCGATGCTCTCGATCCGCGCCTGCGTAGGGGAGAGAACTGATTTTCGGCGGCTGAAAAATGTTGTCGAAGCGCTCGAAACATCAGACATTATCTATCATCGCCGCGGATCCTTAACCCGGAGGGATGAAAAGGAGAATACGCATGGGCTTTAACGGAGATAAGAAAGAGGGACGCTGGTTTCTGGAAAAAATCGAAAAGAAACTGCTGCAGTGGCTGCTGCCTAAAGTGCCGCGCGGAATTGAAACCTATCATCTCACCCTTTCCACGCTGCTGTGGAGTGCGCTGATCGTGGTGTTCAGTTATATGACCCGCTGGAGCATTCATTTTCTGTGGGGTGTGTCACTGATGATTGTTGCGCAGTATCTCACCGATATGCTCGACGGTGCAGTCGGTCGTGCCCGTGATACCGGCCTGGTCAAGTGGGGTTTCTACATGGACCACTTTCTGGACTATATCTTCCTCTGCGCGATTCTGATCGGCTACCGCCTGATGGCGAATGACCATCACAAGTATCCGCTGTTTTACGTTCTTGCGCTTTTCGGAGCCTACATGGTCAATTCATTTCTCTCATTCGCCGCCGACGGGAAGTTCAAAATCAGTTATCTGGGAGTCGGGCCGACCGAAGTGCGGCTGTTCTTTATTCTGGTGAACACGTTTATCATTCTTCTTCACAACCGCTATGAGGCCGTCTGGTTTCTTCCTGTTGTGCTGACCATTGCAACTCTTGGATTGATCGGGAACATCTGCTGGACACAGAAACAGCTGTGGGAAGCCGACATGGAAGCTAAACGCCGGGCGGAACAGGGTCCCTGGCGGAGGTAACGACCGTCAATTGCGGCAAGCGCGGAGATCTCTCCCGTTCCCTTCACCGGAGAATACTGTAAGGCAGCGCTGATCAGTCTTATCCTGGTTCCGGGTTCTTTCACCAAAGAAGGAATCAGCGACCGGGCTATCGCGGTTTTAGTTGTCGGATGTCCTTGTTTCTTTCTGCCGGCCGGACCGGTTTCGGCGGTGGTGGCAATCGGAGTGACCACCGGGACTCTCACGGTTATGATCGATAATCCGGGAAAGGAAGGACTGGTTTCCCGGATTTATCTGAAGAAGACGTTAAACACTTTGAGCTGCTGTTGAGTACATTCACCCATCGCATATAGGGAGAATCGGCCATCAGAGCCTGTCGCAAACAAACCCTCTGTTTTTCTTTGAACTCGTTTGTGAAAAAGAGAAAGCCCCAAGGGCAACATTACCGGATGACCGGTTTAAAGAATCCACGGCAGCTGACCGGGAGAGGTCCGGTCAGGACGACCGGATGAGATGAAAGCATTGAGCAGGGTGAGCAGCTTCTCTTTGTCTTTCGGGAAACGCCCTTCAAGCGGGATAATATTTGAGGAATGATCGGCACGGAAAACCGTTTGTTCCAGCTGCAGTCCATGGATCATTTCGCGCAGTTCCGTCACCGCATCGTGCTCGGCAATCATTTTGAATCCGCTTTTACAGAGCGGCGTATCGGGCGTTGTGACCAGCCGCAGCGCCGAGAGCAGGCGCGGCTGCATGGCGTTGACTGTTTCTGCAGTCGCCCGGGCATGCTGCATGGAACGCAGTTTCCCGGCGAGGCCGATCAGCACCATCACCGACATGCGCAGGCCTGCCGCCTGAGCGCGGCGGCCCGCAACCGTCATTTCTGCAGCGGTTTCGCGTTTGTTAATCGTGCGCAGTGTTTCGTCGTCGCCGCTTTCCAGTCCCATATAGAGTGTATGCAGCTTCAGCTCCTTCAGGCGGCGCAGTTCGTCATCGGTTTTGGCGAGAATGGAGGCGCCGTTGGCGTAAACACTGATGCGTGTCAGCCGCCGGAATTTTTCATTCAGCGAGATCAGCATGGTTTCCAGCGTCTGAAAATCAAGATGCATGACATCGCCGTCGGCCAGGAAAATCCGCCGGGCCTGCGGCTGCTGTTTCCCATGGCGGAAAAAAAGGGCCTCCGCTTTTTCCAACCCATGGAAACGGTAGGAAACCCCTTTATACATTCCGCAAAAGGTACAGCCGTTCCACGGGCAGCCGTCCGCCACGCGGATAATCAGGCTGTCCGCTTCCGCCGGGGGTCGAAAAAGAGTGTGTGTGCTGCCGAACATATTCAGGCGGATTCTTTATGGTATGCCGCCACGATCGGTTCGAGTACCGACCGTTTTTCGCCTCTCTTCTGCTCGTAATAGGTGCCGCCATGATACATGCATGCGAATCCTCCGGATGAGGCACCCCATGCGCAGACATCGCGCAGATCGAACGGGGCATTTCCCTTTTCCTGCAGCTGCATCGCCAGGGAAACCAGCACGCCGCCGACAAAATTATCTCCGCAGCCGGTGGTATCCTTGCGGCGTTCCGGATGCTCTTCCAGAATTTCGTCGATCCGGCGGCTGACCGGCCTGAAGGAAAGCGCATGCGCCCGGAACAGGCCTTCGCGGGCCCACACAAGGATATTTTCTGCCCCGTGGGTGATGATCAGAGCGCCGACACCGGAGTCGATAAACTGCTGTGCCGCCGCCTCGAGCCGGTTGGTCCCGGTGAGCCGGCAGGCCTCCTCGGCATCGGTGACCAGCAGGTCGATATAGCGGTAGCTGCCGGGTTCACCCAGCGGCCACCGCCGGTCAGGATTCAGTTTCTGGTTTCTGAAGTCGTAAACCGTCCCGACCACGGTGATGCAGCCCTGTTGCTTCGCACGGCGCAGTACGGTTTTTAATCCGTCATGCAGCCGGGGCACCAGAGCGGTTCCCCCGCACAGGACAATCTCGGCATCGTACAGGGCGTCGGGAACATCTTCAGCTCCGAAGAACCCTGCTGCCCCGATGGTGTTGATGAAGGACCGTTCCCCTTTGCCTTCATGCTGAGTCGGATCAACCAGTACGTCGGAGGAGGGAGAGGCTTTCCCCGGAAGGGGTTTGAGTTCGACCTGCAGAGGAGTCCGTGCAATCAGTTCCCGGATCTGTTCTCCCTGCCGGTCCTCTCCCGTGACTCCATAGAACCTAATCGGGGTATCCTCCAGAATCTGTGAGGCATGGACCAGGGCAACGATCGCCGGGCCTCCCAGATTGCTGAAATCGGGGGATTTTCCGCCGATGAGCCGCTGCAGCAGTTCGGGATAGGGCGTCTTTGCAAACTGTTCTAAATCCTCGGAAAAAACCAGCCCGCCGGGAATGATTCCTCCGTCTCCGG
>JASKKX010000091.1 GCA_030153935.1 Verrucomicrobiota bacterium
TTCGACCTTGAGATCCGGGATCAGTCCAGCGGTCTGCTCGATCGCTTTGCTGCTCCAGCCGTATGATCCGATGATGGCCGCGTATTTCACTTTGGGCCGCAGTATGTTGGCGAGGTGCGCCACATACCGCACCCCGGGCTGCGCCTGCGCCGGAGATCCGACCGTTGAAAGCGAACAGACTGAGCAGTGCATCGTGCTGGTCCGCATCGACAAGCAAACCGCCGAGGCAACCTTTATTTTGCTCGACGGCTGATACCCGCGAAACCGCAATCAGTGCGAGTATCGTCCACGCAAGGTCTGTAACCCTCAAACCCTTCTCCCCAAGGGGTGGAACTCTTCCGGCCGATTTTCCCAGTGATTGGAAAAAAGAACGCCCCGGAGTAATCCGGGGCGCCCTGATAACCGATAACTTAACTATTCCCCCAGACACTCTTTCAAATCCGCTTCGGCGGTGGTGGTCGGGGCGATGTTGAATTTTTCGACCAGCACGTTGAGCACGGTCGGCGTGATGAAGGCCGGCAGGCTCGGGCCGAGCTTGATGTTCTTAATGCCGAGGTGCAGCAGGGTCAGCAGGATGCAGACGGCTTTCTGTTCGTACCACGAGAGGACCATCGAGAGCGGCAGGTCGTTGACGCCGCATTCAAAGGCTTCGGCGAGCGCGACGGCGATCTGGATGGCGCTGTAGGCATCGTTGCACTGGCCGATGTCGAGCAGGCGCGGGATGCCGCCGATGTCGCCAAAGTCGAGTTTGTTGAAGCGGTATTTTCCGCAGGCGAGCGTCAGGATGACGCAGTCATCCGGCACAGCTTCGGCGAAGTCGGTGTAGTAGTTGCGGCCCGGCTTGGCGCCGTCGCATCCGCCGATGAGGAAAAAGTGCTTCAAAGCACCGCTTTTGACCGCTTCAATGACGGTCGGGGCAACGCCGAGCACGGCGTTGTGCCCGAAACCGACGAGAATGGTTTTTTCCGGTTGGGTTTCGGCAAAGCCGGGCGCTTCGAGGGCGGCTTCAATCACGGGGGCGAAGTTGCCGTCGTCGATGTGCTGTACGCCGGGCCACTGGACGAGACCGGAAGTGAAGATCCGGGCTTTGTAGTCTTCCTTCGGTTTCTGAATGCAGTTGGTGGTCATGAGGATGGCGCCGGGAAAGGCTTCGAATTCCGTGCGCTGATCCTGCCAGGCACCGCCGTAGTTGCCGACGAGGTGCTTGTATTTTTTGAGTTCCGGGTAGCCGTGGCACGGAAGCATTTCGCCGTGGGTGTAGATGTTGATGCCCTTGCCTTCGGTCTGCTGAAGGAGCAGCTCCAGATCTTTCAGGTCGTGCCCGGAAATGAGGATGGCCTTGCCCTTGACCGGCGTGATGCGCACCGGCGTCGGTACGGGATGGCCGTAGGTTCCGGTGTTGGCTTCGTCGAGCAGGCCCATGACAGTGAGGTTGACTTCGCCGACCTTCATGGCCAGTTTGAACAACGCGTCAACCGTCGGGTCGCCTTCTTTCAGGTACGCGAGAGCTTCGTGGAAGAAGGCGAAGACGGACGGGTCTTCCTTGCCGAGAATGTAGGCGTGGTCGGCATAGGCGGCAGTACCCTTCAGTCCGTAAAGAGTCAGCTCCTGCAGGCCGGTGATGTCGTCGCCGAGTGACGTTTTGCGGTTTTCAATGCCGACGGCTTCGCCCTGCCGGATCAATCCGCTCAGGTCGGCGGAAAAGTCGATCGTGGATTCGGCGCCGAGATCGGCCAGCACCTGTCCGCCGCGCCGGATGACGCCCGCAATATCCTCGGCATCGAAGTTGACGTTGGTGACCGTGGTGAAGAGACCTTCCATTACATAGAGATCCGCTTCACGGTTCTTTTTGCCTTTGACGGCGACGCTGATCTGCTTGCAGACTTCAACCAGCAGGTCCTGAAGGGTTGCGGTGTCAGGATCTTTGCCGCACACGCCGAAGGCGGTGCATCCGGTACATTTAGCGGTCTGTTCACACTGATAACAAAACATGCTCATGATCGTTCCTTTCGGTTTACACTTTGTTCCATCGATGTCGGGGAGTATGCCTCATATTGAAAACCGGTCCTTGATCTGCGTCAATTTTAGATAATTTTCCGCGGCACGAAGGTCGATCTCTTGCCTGGTGGATCAAAGTCCCGCACGGTTCTTCCACCTTTTGAAAAAACGGTGTAGCCTTTCACCCATGCTCGGAAATGTACAGAGAACCATTCTGCATATTGACATGGACGCCTTCTTCGCGGCGATCGAACAGCATGACCGTCCCGAACTGAAGGGAAAGCCTGTTGTGATCGGCGCGGCCCCGGACCGTCGCGGCGTTGTTTCCACCTGTTCCTATGAAGCCCGCAAATACGGCATTCATTCGGCCATGCCTTCGCGCACGGCCGCCCGCCTCTGTCCGCACGCGGTCTTTCTGCCGGTCAACGGCAGGCGCTACAGCGAAGTTTCCCGGCAGATTATGGAGATTTTTCAGCGCTTCACACCGCTCGTTGAGCCGCTTTCCTGCGACGAAGCCTTCCTTGATGCCACCGGCGCACGCTATCTTTTCGGAGACGGTCCGGCGATTGCAAAGAGAATCAAGGCGGCAGTCGCTGCGGAAACCGGAATCACCTGTTCTGTCGGCGTCGCGCCCAATCTGTTTCTCGCCAAAATCGCCAGCGACATGAACAAACCCGACGGACTGACCCTCGTCCCGTTTTCTGAAAAGCTGATTCCCGCCTTTCTGGCGCCGCTGCCGATTAAACGGATGTGGGGCGCGGGCAAAAAGACACAGGCCGTGCTGGAAGCACATAATATCCATACCATCGGCGACCTGCAGAAAACGGATCCGGTAAAACTCGCCGCATGGGTGGGAGAAAACGCCGCGGCAACCTTCCGGCGGCTCGCGTTCGGCATCGACAGCCGCACCATCGAAACAGAGAGTGGAGAAAAGAGTATTTCCAACGAAATCACCTTCAGTGAAGACCAGAGCGATTCGGCAGCTGTCGAATCCGCCTTGCTCGATCTCGCCGACAAAGTCGGCGCGCGCCTGCGTCGCGCTGGACTTTTTACTGCAACGGTGCAAATCAAAGTACGCTGGAAAGATTTCTCCACCATCACCCGCCAGCGACGGATCGATCCTCCCTGCTGCGACGATTTCACGCTGCGTGAAACCGCACTCGAGCTGCTGCAGAAGGAGGGACTGCACAGTCCCGTACGATTAATCGGCTTCGGGACAGGAAATCTGTGTAAAACCGCCGATGTGCCGCAACTGGAACTCTTTCAAATTCCTGAAAAACAGACTTCGAGTAAACGCGAACAGCTCAGCCGGGCCGTCGACCGCATTCGCGAAAAATTCGGCCTTCAGAGCATCCGGCGCGGATCAACGCTCGATTGATGTCGTTGCCGCCGCTGACTGTTTCATCCACCTGAGCGCTGTGAAAATTATATGAATCCGATGCTTCCCATCAGCAGGTCATGCGTTAGCATACCGGATGGACGAATGGATATCCGGTTCCCGAAACTGCTGAAAGGAGCAACTGCCATGGAAAAACGTATTCTGGGAAAGACCGGCGAATCGCTTTCTGTCATCGGATTCGGCGGGATTGTTGTCACCGGTGTCAGCCCGGCGGAAGCCGGACACTATGTCGGTGAAGCGATCGATCGAGGGATCAACTATTTTGATGTCGCTCCTTCCTATGGCAACGCTGAAGAACGGCTTGGTCCGGCACTCAATCCCTACCGGGATCAGGTATTCCTTGCCTGTAAGACCGAGCACCGCACAGCAGCAGAAGCCAAAAATGAAATGGTGCAATCACTCAGGAATCTGCAAACTGATCATTTTGATCTCTATCAGTTTCACGCTGTTTCCTCTCTGGATGAGGCCCGGCGGATTCTGGCCCCGGGCGGCGCGCTGGAAGCGGTTTTACGGGCCCGCGACGAGGGACTCGTCCGCCACATCGGGTTTTCCGCGCATTCCGAAGAGGCCGCCCTGTATCTGCTGGATGAATTCCCGTTCGACAGTGTTCTGTTTCCCGTTAATACCTTCTGCTGGAATCAGGGAGATTTCGGCCCCCGGCTTTGCGAAAAAGCCGTGGAAAAAGGAACCGGCATTCTCGCTTTGAAAGCACTTGCCAAACGCCAGCTCCGGAAGAATGAAACCAACGTATGGAAAAAGTGCTGGTATGTTCCCATCGATACCCTTGATGAGGCGATTCCCGCCTTAAAGTTCACTCTTTCCAAACCGGTTACCGCCGCCGTCTGCCCCGGTCATATCGAGTTGTTCCGGTTAGCCTGCGATGCGCTCGAGACACCGGATGCCCTGCCACAGCCTCTGCTGAAAAACCTGTCTTCTCCGGATGTCCCTGTTTTTCAGAAAACAGCTTGAAGATGAATTCCCCGGCACCCCATTCTGAGCATGTACTTCTTCGCTGCCCTGTCTGCGGGAATGCGCTAAGCCGGCAGGTGGCAGCCTACCGCTGTGAGAAGGGTCATTCATTTGACCCGGCCAAAGAGGATTATCTCAACCTGCTGCTGAGTCATCAGCGCAAATCGAAACATCCCGGAGACGGCAAAGAAATGATTCAGGCGCGCCGGCGCTTTTTCGACAGCGGGGCGTTTGATCCGTTGACGGATCTTATTTTAAGTTCGTCCTTCATCGCTCAGCACCCATCGCTGTCTGTTCTCGATGCCGGATGCGGTGAAGGACATATCTCCGGTATGCTGAGCGAAACCTGCAGCGGACAGTTTTTCGGCATCGATATTTCCAAAGATGCGATCCGCTGCGCCGCAAAACGCTATAAAAAAACGCACTGGATCGTCGCCAATCTGATGCGCGATATCCCGCTGGCGGACCGTTCAATGGATGTTATTCTGAGCCTCCTGGCGCCGCGCAATCCGGACGAGTTCGCACGGATCATGAAACCCGGAGGAATATTGATAATCGGCGTTCCCGGTCCCGATCATCTGATTGAACTGCGCTCTGAACTGATGGCCAACGCCGGCGATTTCGAAGAGAAAGCCGATGAGGCTGTTCTGAAATGCGCACCGCTGTTTATTGAACAGAAACGGCGGATTCTTACGTATGAAAAAGAGCTTTCCCGCGATCAGCTGAGCGACCTGATCCAGATGACTCCGATCTTCTGGAATTCAGGTCCGGCAGCGAAAAAACGTCTTCAGCAGCTTCCCGGACTCACCGTAACCATCAGCTTTACTCTGCTTTCTATGAAAAAGATTCCATCATGACTCCGCTGGAAAATATCACGAAACAGCTCCAATCACTCGGCCGTGCCGCTGCGGCTGAACAGGCGCAGCGGTTCTTCAAAACCGGCCCGGGGCAGTACGGAGAAGGTGATATCTTTCTCGGCATCCGCGTGCCCGTTCTGCGCACCGTGGCAAAAGAATATGATCCTGTCGCACTGAATACTGCCGTTGAACTTTTACAATCCCCGTTCCATGAAGTCCGGCTGCTGGCACTGCTGATTCTGGTGCGCCAATACCAGCGGGGAGGCCGTGAGGCCGAGATTTACCGCGCCTACCTCGGCAACACGCACCGGATCAACAACTGGGACCTGGTGGACAGCTCGGCAGAACAGATCGTCGGCGTTCATCTGTTTAAGCGCAGCCGTAAGCCCCTCATCAAACTGGCGAGTTCCCAATGCCTTTGGGAACGGCGGATTGCAATCGTTGCGACGTTCCACTTCATCCGGAAGAACCAGTTCGACGATACCCTCGCCCTCGCCGACATTCTGTTGAAGGATTCAGAAGATCTGCTGCACAAAGCCGTCGGCTGGATGCTGCGCGAAGTCGGCAAACGCGACCTGAAAATCGAAGAGGACTTTCTTCTGCCGCGTTACAAAACCATGCCGCGCACCATGCTGCGCTATGCCATCGAGCGTTTTCCCGAACTCAGGCGCCGCGCCTATCTCAACGGTACGTTATAAAATTCCCGTCAAACTCTCTATGTCCGCCCGGCGGCCTTTCCGTCGAGATATAACCGGACGTTGCGGGTGAAGAAAAAGAACGTATCCTTCTGATAGTCAAAGATCAGAAAGCCGGCAGGTGCCGGATAAAGGATACGTTCCATGGACAGGGATACACCTGATACCATTTACGCTAAAGATCCGGTAAAAGGTCCGCGAACATAGCGTTTGCTTGAGTGTGCAGCCACCCGTCGCCTACCAAAGACCGGACGCGAGGCCGGTTCTCAAGGAAAGGTTTCAGGGCGATACGCGCTGCATCCTCCAGCGCTTCGATGCCTTTATAAACCCGGTTGCACAGCGAATCCCTGATGACATCCCACAGCCGCTCAACCGGATTGAGCTCCGGGCTGCAGGCGGGCAACGGAATAATTCTCACCTGCTCAGGGAGACGCTCATCACCGGGACGAAAATGAAATCCCGCCTGATCGCCGATCATCCCATGAAACGCTTCCGGATCGGACGAGACGATTTGCTGCAGAAAGCCGTATGTTAACGGCAGCCCCACGGTGGGAAGCAGTTGAAATTCAGAATCTCCATCCACTCGTCTTTGAAGGCTGCCGCCGCAACCTCATCTTTTTTTTGTGTGAACAGGCCTTGGCACTTTCAGCGCGGCTCCGGCTTTCTTCAGCCAGTAGCAGGTCTGTGTCGAGCACAGCTCAATGCCATGCGTCTCTTTGATCCAGGCTGCGAACTGCGGGCCGG
This sequence comes from Verrucomicrobiota bacterium, assembly GCA_030153935.1. Lineage (GTDB taxonomy): Bacteria > Verrucomicrobiota > Kiritimatiellia > Kiritimatiellales > Tichowtungiaceae > Tichowtungia. The sequence continues at coordinate 6,663 of JASKKX010000091.1, forward strand.
TGCGCCAGCGCCCTTCGCGCAATCCCTGCGCAATGTCGGCCTGCACCTTCGGCTCCTGCATCGCACTGGCTTTGCCGGGAGCCTTCTTGCGTCTCAATAATCCCTCCAGCCCTTCGGTTGTAAAGGCTGCGATCCAAAGCTGAACCGATGAACGGGCCCGTCCAACCTGACGGGCGATGTCCTCATAGCGCCGGGTGCCCTCAAAAGCCAGTTGAACCGCTCTGAGGCGGTCGCGCAGAAGGGCATCGGATTCTTTTTTGATCCGGCGGGCGATCGCGGCCTTATATCATGCGGTTTTGGTATAATTAACTGCGAACGCAAAAATTCAGGGACTGAAGATCTGATCGGAAATTATTCTGTCCATAATTATTCTGATTTTTCTTTTCTATTCAAAATCCTGTTGGGAGCAGTGGGTGCAGATGCAGTTAAGGATGGAGAGCGCGCGGGGATCGCAGATGGAATACCACATTTC